>JADGAO010000257.1 GCA_015231995.1 Nitrospinota bacterium
CAAAGACTGCGGGGTGAAGAACACCCGCCAAGCGTCCAATGTAAAAATTTGTTATACTTTGATCCTTCGGTCGCAGAGCCTCCCTCAGGATGACAAAATATGGAAATCGTTCGGTTATGCAATCCCCCTCCTTCCGGTTTATAATACCCATTAACGTAAAAACTGGATGTAATCAATGACTCGAACCTCGATTTTGACAGAAGAATACGCCGCGCTCGACTTCATAAAAACCGTGGAGGGCAAAGCCCTTAACGACGAACCGCTGACATGGGACGAGGCTGTGGCCGTCATGAAGATGGATCACGCCCACATCTTCGACCTGATCGCAGTCGCCAACCGTGTGCGCCGCAAACATAAAGGCGACAAAATATCCCTCTGCTCCATCATCAACGCCCGTTCCGGCGGGTGCGGGGAGGATTGCGCGTTTTGCCCGCAGTCGGCCAGGGCGCAAAGCGTCATACCGGAATATGGAATGGTTTCGCCGTCGGCTGTTGTGGATTGCGCGAAAAAAGCCATCAATGCTGGCGCGCACAAGTTCGGCGTTGTCACTTCCGGCTACGGTTTCACCGGCTCCGACCGTGACGCTGATTTCGATACGATCCTCGACTCCATACGCGAGATGAAGCGGAACGTGGATGTCCACCGTTGCGCCAGTCTCGGAGTCATTGACGAAAAAGCCGCCCGCGCCCTGAAAGCCGCAGGGTTGGAGGAATACCACCACAATCTGGAGACGGCCCGTTCGTTCATCCAAAACATCCGCACCACTCACAGCTACGACGAGGATGTGAACGCCGTCAAAGCCGCCAAATCCGCAGGCCTGCGCGCATGTTGCGGAGGGATATTCGGAATGGGCGAATCGCCGGAGCAGAGGGTAGAGCTTGCCTTCACACTCAGGGAATTGGGCGTGGATTCCGTGCCGCTCAACTTCTTGAATCCGGTCAAAGGCACACGGCTTGAAAACATGGAGCCGCTTGCGCCATTGGAGATACTCACGATCATCGCTGGATACCGCATGATACTGCCGACGAAAGACATTAAAGTGGCTGGTGGACGAGAGAAGAACCTGCGCGACCTGCAATGTCTCATGTTTGCGGCCGGGGCCAACTCCACGATGGCTGGCAACTACCTTACGACAGAGGGCCGGTCGGCGGAGGATGACCTTGCGATGATACGCGACCTGGGGTTGACGGTCATCGGCAGGTGAACGAGCCTTTCGAAGACGAGCTAAACGCCGCCAAAGCCGATGGCCTGTTACGCGCCATGCGGACGGTGGACTCGCCACAGGGCCGGTTGATCAACTTCAACGGACGCGACTTTATCAATTTTTCCTCCAACGACTACCTGGGGCTGTCCACACATCCGGCGATCAAAAAAGCCGTCCACGATTGCGTCGAAAAGTACGGATGCGGAACCGGAGCCTCGCGCCTGATCTCCGGCAATATGGGGCCGCACGCGCAGTTCGAAGAAAAAGCGGCGGAGTTTCTTGGCAAACCGTCCGCCCTGCTTTTCACCTCCGGTTACTCTGCGAACGTCGGGACGCTTACGGCTCTTCTCGGTAAAGGCGATACGGTCTATCTGGACAGGCTTTGCCACGCCAGCATAGTGGACGGAGCCAGATTCTCCGGCGCAAAACTTGAACGCTTCATCCACAACGACCCGGAATCGCTGGAAAAACATCTCTCGAAAAACGGCGATTCAAAAGGCAGACAGCTTGTCGTCACCGAGGGGTTGTTTTCCATGGATGGCGATTGCGCCCCGCTAAAAGAAATCGCGGAGACCGCAAAACGGCATGGCGCGTTGTTGATGGTGGACGACGCGCATGGCGTGGGGGTCTTCGGCCCGAACGGAAGGGGGACGATACACGAAGCGGGCGTGGCGGAGATGGTGGACATACATGTGATAACCCTCGGCAAGGCGCTCGGCGGGGCGGGCGGGGTGGTGGCAGGGTCGAAAAAACTCGTGGAAGGGTTGGTCAATTTCGCCCGATCGTTCATATATTCAACGGCTCTGCCCCCTGCGACGGCTGTGGCTGGAACAACGGCCATCGGGATTGTGGAAAGCTCAGATGGGGAAAACCGGAGAATAAGACTTAAACAAAATGTTGGAGCCGTTATTTCCAGATTGGGAAAAAAGTGTTACAATACGTCGGAAGAATCACAAATAATTCCAGTGATTTTGGAGAGGGACTATCTTATCGAGATGTCCGCAAAACTGTTTGAGAGGGGTATTTTCGTTCCTGCGATAAAACACCCGACCGTTCCGAAAGGATCGGAAAGGTTTCGCGTTTCGTTAACATCCGAACATACCGAAAGCGACATCCTTGCATTGATGTCCGTTTTCGAGGAATTAGAAGTGAGATAAGCCCATACGCACGAAGGGATAAACGGATGGCCAAACCGAAAGAAGAAACCTTGATACTCATCGCCGACCCAGATGAGAAAAGCCTGCAAATCATCCCCATTCTCTTGCACAAGCTCGGATATGTGAACATCCTGGAAGCCAAAGACAGGGAAACGGCGGAAACGACGATCAAAACGAAATCCCGTAGCAACACCGGCATGTCTGGCCTGTTGGGCGGGGCCGCCCCGAAAGAAACCACCGATATAGACCTCATAATGATTGACGCCGATCTTGCCCCGTTTGGCGGGGTGCGCATGGTGGCCGATCTGCGTAAAAGGTTCGGAGACGAGAAGCCTGCGATCATCTTCACAACCAAAGAGGGGAAAGACGACATCTTTGCCTCAGCTTTGCAGGCGGGGGCGAATGATGTCATCGCCAAACCGTTTTCGAAAGACATGCTGGGGATCAAGCTCAACGTCCTGTTGGGCGCCGACAAACCCCCGAAAATAAGATCGTTCTCGTTCACACCCGCTCCCAAGCCCGCTCCAGCGCAGGCAAAACCAAAAAAGGAAGAGCCGGCTCCCGCCAAAGCCGCGCAAGCGCCATCCGCAGTGAGGGTAAACGGCCCGGCTTCGACACCCCCTTCGACGGGAGGCGTCTCGTTCCAGTCCAGAGGCGCCGGTAAAAAAACATATTCCACAGACGGCGAACCGACGGCTGTGCTGGTCAACGGCAAGATAGACGGCCATTATCACGAACAAGTCAACGTGATAGGCGGCGGGCAGAACTGTTATTGGGCGCGCAGGGTTGGCGAACAGGAAAAGGTGCGTCTGGAATATCTTTCCGCTAAAGGCACGCCCACCGGAATGGAGGCGAAGGTCATCCCCCTGACGGAGTTTATGTACACGTTCGTCCTCTGCGACGAAAGCAACTGCCATATAATGGAAAGATTGGCGGGAGAGAGGAAGTAAAAAACTCCTCCTCCCGATGGTAGGGGCAGACCTGTGTGTCTGCCCCCTCATGTGGGCGAACACGCAGGTTCGCCCCTACAACCCAAAAATCGGCTCTCCTCAAGCCTTCTTCGATATCTTGTAACCCACGGCGTTATTCAACACGGAATCCAGATTCCCGGCCCCGCTCGTAAGCGCCTGCACCGGGCTTTGGGCGATAACCTGTCTGGCCGCAGAAAGCTGTTGCGCCTTGGATGTCGAACTCCTCACCTGGGCAAGATCGCTCTTGCGTTGGGCGGCGCTTTCGTCGGCTTTCTGGGAACGGGTGTCCCTGGTGAACTGAGTGGGGCTGGATTTGCCCGGTTTGTACGAGGTTACAGTTTTTAGTTTGCTGTAATCGTAATACTTGTCGTCCGCCATGACCATTTACCTCCCTGGTGAAAAAAACCCAGGCGCCCCGCGATATCTCAACATCGCATGGCGGTCCCGCCGACCTCTATGGATGGAGGCCGACGGAACGTTTGCGAGTTAAACGCCTCACGCGGTAACGTCTATGCTGGAACCTGCTTTCTTTATCATGTCAACGAGTTGGTCGCCTTTATCCTTTTCCGCGTCCATGGCTTTTTTAGCCACGCCGACACTAACATCGTTTGCAGTTTTCTGGAGCTTGCTATCCATCGCGGCTTGAACATCAGCTCCGGCGCTCGAAGCTACTTGCATTATGCGCCTCCTATTAAATTATAGCGTATATCGTCCCTATTCAGCTTATCGGCCGGTTTTCTGTAAACTTTAGCGCTGTTGGATGTTTTATCTGCACCCACCCCCAAAGACCGGCGCGGTTTTACTATCTACAGAGAGGGATAGTTGAG
>JADGAO010000258.1 GCA_015231995.1 Nitrospinota bacterium
CGATACGCTTGAGTTCTGCGATCGCAATCGGTGTTTCCTGCGCCAGCATAAGCTTATCGCCGATATCAATAGCTTTCTGAAACATCATAATAGCCTTAGCAGTCTCATTTTTCGTCAGATAATACTGGCCAGAGTAAAAATACGCATCGAACATTTTTGCTTTCGCTATTTTAGGGTTGCGGTCTTTTGCCGCGCTAATCACATCCTCCGGCTTAAGCTCCCCAAGAAACATTGACACTATCGGGGCAGGCCAATAAACGGAATCCAATTTGTTTACTCTGGTTCGCAATTCCGCTTCAGCGTTTTTTCCCATACGCGCTTGAGCTATATAGAGCAATAACTTTGCATAGGAACTGTGGCTAAAAGGATAAAAACTGGAGAAATCGTTCGGGCTGATGTCGGTATATTTTATGGAATTCTGCCAAAAAACCATGAATTCCTTTTCTGCCTTATCAAATTGACCTAAGGCTAAATAACACATCCCACGAAGTTTATAAGCGTTCCAGTATTGGGGATATATTTCAATGCTCTTACTTAAGTCATCTATTGCAAGTTGAAAATTTGATTTACGGAATCGACTTTCTCCTCGTATAATGTATTCATATTCATCTAAGTCGTGATTTGAGGTCATCAATTCATCAATTATCGCTCCAACTGAATTATAATCATTCCTGCATTCATAGTGCCTTGCCATCCACCTGTAGTAATCTGCGCCCTTTTTAGCGTCCTTTGGGTATATCTCGTTAATTTGGTCAAGCCGTTCTTTTAACGCTGATTCTTTGCGATTATTATCCCCATTCAAATCATATAACGCGGATAACCGATAATTGTAGAATACCCAATTATAATTAGTCTTAAGCTCTTGCCTCGTCAGTTTTTCATATCCACTAATCGCTTTCTCCATCTCGCCAGCTAGCGCATAAACGGTTAAACTATCTCGCAGAATATAATCGCGAGCCCATGGGATTAAGTCGATGGCCTTTGAAATGTCATTAAGAGCGACAGATGTTTTCCCAAGGAGATAATTCACATCACTCCTGATGGTATATAATCTCCAATTATCAGGGTTTATATCTATCGCCATATTTAAATCCTGCAAGGCGTCTTCCGGCTGATTGGCCTCAAAATATCTGTCCACAATCAGCGTTCCCCAGTCAACCCATGCGCCATGCTTCGCCGCCTCGCTAAAATCACGAATGGCTTTTTCTTTCTGTTTTATCTTGTAATAATATTCCCCCCGTTCCTGGAATCGCGCTTCCTTGTTTTTATCAAGCTCCATTATTTTCCCGAATAGTTCCAGTACCTTTTCGCTATTTTCCTGTTTTTCATAAAGCCCTTTTAGATAATCAAGCGCAGGAATGTCGCCAGGATTCCTCGCAACTATTCCCTGGGCGTTTTCGATGGCCCTTTTCTCGTCACCTGGCTGGGTGAAAATATGATCAAGCTCATTGAACACACAACGGCAGTCCATCGAAACCAGATCAACGACCTTATTCAAGTTGTCTATCGCCGCATCGTATTGCTTCTTTTCCTTAAGGATCTTCGCCTTGTAGTAGTGGGATTTTCCGTCGGTCGGCCTCAATGCGATCGCTTTGTCAAAATCAGCCAGCGCCTGATCAGGACGTTTTAGGCGATTTAAAATGATGGCGCGGCTGTAATAGACTCCGGCTGAATCATCGGGAGTTAATTCAATCGCCTTGTTAAAATCCGCCAGCGCCTGATCCGGCTTGGAAATATAATTAAGAAGCAGGCCACGTTGATAGAGTTTTTCAGATAAACCTTGGCCCGCAAGTTTGCCGGAGTTTATTGAGTCGTTGAGTTTTTCAATTTCCAGAGCGTTATCATTAAAGCTGACGCCTATTGAATGCTCCTGAGTAACTCCGTTGCTGGAGCAATTTGGAGAAGAAACAACTATGGATATCTCTGATAAGTTATATTGTTCTTTAGCGTTCAGAGATACGCTTACGTTCGATGAAACCGTGATTCCCAGAGAAGAAATGTCATTGGGATAGGTAAGACTCTTCTTGAAATATGCGTTCTCGGCTACAATGACATCGTGATTTAGCCCGTCAAGGTAGCTCTTCAATATAACGCATGGATGCTCGCCCTTGTCTGTGTAATTACTTATCATATTTTTCGTATTGCCTATACGCTTCTCCGCCTCGGAAATTTCATCGGGTCTCATTGATTGGCGTATATCGTTTAACTTAGCGGAAGATTCTTTATTTCCGTTGTCGCCAGCTATGGTTAGCCAATGGAAGGCGAGTGTTTTCGCCTTTTGCTCTTCAGAGCAGACGCTTCTTGCGTACAACGATCCCAGGATTCCCTGCGCGTCAACGTTACCCCTTTCGGCTACATCTCTCAGTATTAGATAAGGGGCAGTTCCTTCAATCACGTTTGTCGCAAGACATTCCATTCCTTTTTTTATGAACGAATTCTCTTTCGCCCCTTCTTCAATCAGGCGTTTTCCCTCCTCCACATTCTTTCCAACGCCGAGACCCTCCAAAAACATGGAGCCTAACGCCACTTTAACATTTGCCTTTTGAAACCACTTTACCGCTGTAGCGAAATCCCGGCTAATTCCTTTCGATTTGTCGCCAAAATAGTAATCATGCCCAAGTTCATTCTGAAGGTTTGAATCTCCATTCTCAGCCGCTTTTTTCCACCAGCGCAGAGCTTCTGAGGTGTTTTTAGCAAGGCCCTTGCCTTGAAAATACATGTTCCCGATAGAAGCCTGCGCTTCGGAGTGTCCACTCTCCGCCAGCGGTCTCCATTTTTGCAAAGCGGTTTCGTAATCCTGAAATTCGAAAGCCACTTTGCCTTCTTCAAACTCCCCAGCGTAGGCGGGGAATGCGACGGCGAAGAGAATAAAGGCGCAAAACATTGCTCGAATCATTGAAGATATCCCCCATGTAGTGAGTGGTAAGTGTTATCAGCTCAAAAAAAAGTTGTCCAGCGTCCTTCAATCATCGGTAGTAGCGCAAAACGCGCAACTAAAATGCCGAAAGTTTGAGAAGCATACTTACTCATTACAAAGATGAGCCACTTTAATCAAGCAACTAACGAGCCAATAGTAATAACCTTTATTAACAAGCAGATACAGTATGGGCCAGTAAAAATTGCTGTAGCGCAAAGCAACAGCTGTAGGAAAATGCAACGAGTTGGGATAACAACGAGAGGCAGGATATTGGCATTCCAGGTGGGGCTTATCGCCCAATTGCTCGGCGTGGGCGTTCTTCACCCCGCCGTGCTCCGGTAGGGGCGGCTCGAGAACCGCCCGCACTTAGGATGGGCGCATCACGATGCGCTCCTGCCAGATGGAGGTGAACACCTTATTTCCAGATAGTAAGCCTGTGGCATCGGTATGATATTTATAATCGGTAAGCTGTAAGAGTGTGATTTTTATCATATAGGGCCAGCCTTTTAGGTGGTATTCTCCAAGATTATTTTTGAGAGGGGATTCCATGAATAAATTCTTGGCCATCGTTCTCGCGTTATCCGCCATGTTCGTTTTTGGCAATGCGTCTGTCAGCGCCGCATCCGACGCCAATTACTGGAAGGAATGGACCGTCGTCACCAAAGGGGTAATCCCGGAGTGCGGAACCGATGTCGTAGGCCTTGGAGCCGACCCTATTTTCAAGTCATTGACGGACACATACTGCAAGCTCAAACTCGGTAGCTACTCCACGTATTTGAATCCGGCCGCCAACGCCGCCTATAAATCCAGAAGCCCGAAATATCCCGACGACCGGACAGCTGTCATGGTCTTCGAAAAAGCCGGAATCGGCCTGACCGTGGATCATAAAGGTGGGAGGGTTGATTTTGGCGTCATTGACCTCAAGGACGGCAAATCCAAAGCTTCCAAGGAGCAGGGGCACCCGTTGAATCCCCAGACATGCGCCATGTGCCACGTCTCTTACAGTGACGCATGTGTCAGCGGCGTGTGCGGCAACAGGCTTAAACCAGCGAAGTAAAACCGCATAAGGCAGACCTTGCCGTTTACGGAAAGTTTTAGGGGAGGGGCGCAACAGCGTCCCTCCTTTTTTGTTTCCTCATGATGGCGCGCCTATTGTCATTCTGAGCGTAATGTCATTCTGAGCGAAGCGAAGAATCCATCAAAAAGAATATTTTTATACTTGAT
>JADGAO010000259.1 GCA_015231995.1 Nitrospinota bacterium
GCTTGCTGTCAATAACGGTTGCCGTAACCCTCGAAGCGTTTTGGCGTATCTTAAAAGTTGTCTTTTCTCCATTCGTCCGCCTTGCTATCAGCCACTCAGGGAGGGCGTTATGACCCCGGATTTCGACGTTATCGTCGTTGGTAGCGGCATGGCTGGAGTTTCCACGGCTTCTCCGCTGGTTGAAGCCGGCCTGCGCGTTCTTATGCTAGATGGGGGCAAACGCCCTGATATCCAGCCGCCGGAGGTGGATTTTCTTACAGCGCGCGCAAACGACACCGACCAATGGAAGTGGATGGTTGGCGAGAATTTCCACGCGCTGAAAATGCGTGACGCCGTATCGCCGAAGTTACGGGCGCCTACGCAGTCATACGCTTTCGAGGGATTTGACAGCTGGAACAAAATCGAAGGAGATGGCTTTATCACGATAGGTTCGCTGGCGACCGGCGGGCTCTCGAATGCATGGGGATGCGGAGTTTCTCGTTATTCAGATAGAGAGATGGCCGCGTTCCCATTTCCATCATCCGGCCTGGATTTTTCTTACGCTAAGGTCAGCAAACGAATCGGCATAAGCGGCAAATCCGATGACGACATGTCAGGATTTTTCGGTTTGGATGAATACTCCCAGCCTCCGATACAAATGGATGCGTTGCATACCCGATTATTCCAACGATATGCGCACAAGCGAGACAGGCTCATTTCCCACGGATTCAGAATGGGGCGGTCGCGAACAGCGGCCCTGAGTGAAGATATTTCAGATAGGAAGGCGTGCAATCTTTCGTGCAACTGCCTTTGGGGATGCCGCAGGCATTCTTTGTATTCTGCGGTGGAAGATTTGCCGGGACTCCGCAAACATGAGAACTTCAAAGAACTGTCCGGCTTTGTGGTTGACGGTTTGACCCGTCACGACGGCAATTGGCGCATCGAAGGCCAAAACGTTTCAGATAACGGGCGAAAAACGATTACTGCAAACAAGATAGTTTTGGCCGCAGGCACGCTGGCTACAACACGAATTGCGCTAAAGGCCCTTAACTACAACCTCTCCGTGCCAATGCTGTCGTGTCCAACAGCCGCGTTTTTGCTCTGGTTGCCGGGATTATTGGGAACGCCCAGGTCTCCAGCGTTTGGTTTCGGCCAGTTGTCTTTCGCTTTGGAGCTACAAGGTAATATCTCCGGGTTTGGCTCCACATTCTCAACGACAGGTATTCCCTTGTCCGAGTTTGCGCGCCATGTGCCTTTGCGAAGGCGATATGGCATAGACCTTCTGCGGGCATTGATGAGTTCGTGCGTGGTTGGAAACCTTTTTTTGCCGGGGCATTTGACTGCCGCAGAAGTCAGACTGCGCGATGATGATTCGCTGATCGTCTCTGGAAAATACAAGGATGAGGTTAAGCCCCTGCTGGATGAAGCAAGGAGCAAACTTCGCAGATCATATTGGAGCCTCGGAGCCATATTGTTACCGGGAAGTTTCACCGTTGGGCGTCTTGGTGGTGATATTCATTACGCTGGCACACTGCCGATGCGTAAGTCGCCTAAAGCTGGTGAAACATCCCACCTAGGCGAAGTTGAGGGACTAAAAGGGGTTTATATCACCGATGGCGCGTGTTTGCCGGTTCTTCCGGCCAAATCGCACGCTCTTACCATTATGGCTAATGCGGATCGGATCGGGCGCTCGATCGCGCAGGAACACATATCGCAGAGCTAAGCTGGGCCTTCCCCTCGCTCGTCTTCCAGCCTTTTAAGGGTGACTGTGCCCCCTCCCCTGCTTGAATAGACAAGATAGATCACGCCTCCCAACGCCACGGAGATAGCGATTGAGACAGCATGGTACATCACGGCAAGCTCAACGCCTTTGCCATATCCGAACAGGGCGAACACGGCTCCGAAACCTATCTCTCCAACTCCTAGCCCGCCAGGAGCGGCTGGAATGGCGTTTATGAGGATGCAAACGGGAATCACAAAAAGGAACTGCGGCACAGTCAGCTCGTTGAGCTCCAGAGCCATCGCCAGAATCCATATCGCCCCGTAAAGAAAAAACTGGCCGAAAAATGATATTCCGAGCGCTGTGAAAGCCACTGCAGGGTTGTCGCCGAATTTTCTCGCCGCTGAATATATTTTTTCGGTCTTTTCGCGGAATGGAGCCATCTCCATGACCTTTTTCATGAAACGCGTCCTGCTCATCGAATCGCTCATGAACAAGGCCCCTCCCACTGTGAAAGCCGTGAACAAGGCGAAAACGAAACCGATTAAAGCCTGCACCCCCCCGCTCCACCATTGCGGAGGATAGCCTGAAAACCAGACATAAGCCCACACCACCGCCCCCGCAAGCGTCGCCATGAGAATCATTGTGTAAAGCCCAAGCAGTCGGTCGAAAACGACTGTGGCCACCAGCGCGGCCCTCTGGCTCTGCCCTTTGGCAAGATAGTACGCCTTTACGATATCGCCGCCCACCGAACCCGGCAGGGCGTGGCTGAAAAACATTCCGATCAATGTCAGGGTAAACGCGGAGCCAAATCCGATGTGGACATCCACTGCCCATAGAAGCCGCCGCCACCGCTCCACAGTAAAGACAATGGCGGTGAAGACAAGAAACGCCGCTGTAAGAACAAGAGCAGGCCGGGCAGTAGCCAGCCGAAGGGTGTCTATATCTATTTTGCCGGCTTTATAGAGGGCCGCAAATACGCCAACAACGATCGCAAGTTTTGCGATGTCCCACAACAAACGACGATTCACCAGTTAAATACCCCGTAATTTGGTTTCGCTCTGCAATATAGCCTCAAACTCCAGCTCCAGCAAGTTAGCTCCCGTCAACGAGTCAAACACCAGAGTCAAACACCAGTTGATTGGGTAACTGCGTTCTGATATCCTTCCAAAATGTTGAGAGAAAAATGGTATTGCGAAATCGTTACGACTGGTCGTTGCGGTCATTTGGCTGTACAATTTTCAGTAATGACACTAAAAAGCCCCTTGTTTTAAAAAAACCCCATCAAATGAACCAGCCGGAAATATTCTTCACATCCTTTTCTTATGACTAGACGCAAAAAAAAGACACAGCCTGTCGCCAACAAGGCTCAACCCGTCGCAAAAGAGGCTCAGGCTACCCTAAAAGCGACCGGACCTTCAACTCCACGCCGACGTTCCCGATGGTGGGAAGCGTCGCTTGTCGCCCTGCTGTTCATGGCCTTGGCCATGCCATTGGCCTATGTTCACAGCGTTCGTTGGATTAGCGGCGGCGGCGATACGGCGTTCCTTACCGAGTTGGCTCACAACATCGCCTTCCGGGGCGTTCCATACACTCAACTTAACACCAGTATCAACGCCGCAGAGCTTACATGGGGCGCAATGGCGGAGGATGTCTGCCAGTCGCCATTGGCAAAGCCCAATCCGCCAGAGATGAACCAGTTCAAACGACACACTTACCTGATCCTTTACGCGCTGGCGCCGCTCCTTTGGATTATGGACCCCTCAACGGCTCTCCCATCGGCCATGGTGGGCAGTTTCATGATCCTGCTGTTGGCGATGTATCTGCTACTCCGGGAACGGGGGGTTGCCATATGGGGAGCCTTGCTGTTCGTGGGAGCGTTGACGTTATTTCCGGTTTGGTCCTTTGGGGTGCAGGGACAAATATACGCCGACCGCCTGTTCATTGGCTTCGCCGCCATCTGCCTATACCTGCTGAGCCGTGAAGAACCTCCGGTTGGCTGGATAATCCTTACCGCCGCGCTAGCCGCCTCGGTAATCGAGCGGGGGGCTGTTATCCTCGGAGGGGCGCTCATCGCTTACGCGGTCATTTACGCTCCCAGCCAGCCCCGCAAAAAAACGAAACTGGTGTTGGCTCTTGGAGGCGGCATATTTCTCATCGCCTTCATGATACTTAAATTCTACTTGGAATCCCCCTACTATCAGGGATTTGTTTCGGGCTTGTTTTTAGGGTTCCCACACCTTCTGCAGAATCCTGACTTCGTGGCGAAACTGAAGATATTCCTCGTGTTCAATCTGGGGCTTTTCGGTTGCATGGCCATCTTCGCGCCCCGCCCTTTCTTTCTCGCCCTTCTTGCCTTACTTCCCAATATAATGGGTACTATGGGCGGCGCCGAAAAGACCGGTTGGCTAAGCCACTACCACAGC
>JADGAO010000025.1 GCA_015231995.1 Nitrospinota bacterium
CTCACCTGGCGCTTTGCGCCCTCCTCTCCCCGCAAAGTTGGCGGGGAGAGGGTAAGAAGTCAATCGTTGACTTATGCAATGCTCTCCTTATCAACTATGGGTGGAATACCCCGCCACGACGGGGTTTTTAAACGATTCATTGAATATCTTTGGAACGAAACGGGCAAATTAGATTTACGTTAAGAATCAAAAACACCTTGACTTGGACACGATTTAAAAAAATAATGGTCAGTAATATCCGTCGCCAAAGGCAAGGCGTGAACGGATATCAGAGGGGACCTATGAGAGGGGACCTGTTCAACGTCAACCTATTGTGAGGTATCTACAATGAGGAAAATCAGCGCATTTCTGACGGTGGCCTTCGCCATTGCGGCCATCACCTTCAGCGCCACTGGCGCACAAGCCTTCAAGGTGAACGACAATAACGATGTCTACGGCTATTCTACTATATGGACGATTCTCGACGAGAATTCCTTCTCCGGCAAGTCCGCCACCCAGACCGCCACTGGCGACAAAGGTAAAGACAAATCTTTCGGTTTTTCGGTAAGGCAACTTCGCCTCGGCGCGAAGGGCGGCATGGCTGACGGCTTGCTCGCCTACAACCTGCTTTTTGACGGGGCCGGCTCCATCAGCGGAAGCAGCGCCACCCAGATCATTGACGGCTGGATGACCATCCGCCCGCTCGGCAAGGATATTGACATCAATATCGGCCAGTTCCGCCCGTATGGCAACTATGAAGTCGGCATAGAGTCCGGCGGAAAGATAGACAACCTCGACACGGGCAAGGCTGGCGCGCTCCAGTCGTCCAACTTCCTTATCGGCGCCAACAACACCCGCGACCGCGGCGTGGAGTTTGTCATCAACAAGATCGCCGACATGATCCAGCTTCGCGTTTCCGCCACCAACGGCTACGGCAATAACGGCGACGTTGGCGGCTCGCTCTCCGGCTCCAGGGGCATCCTCGCCAACGGTTCCGGCGACGCGGCCTACAACCTGGCCGTCATAGCCACTCCCATCGAGGGCCTCCGCCTCAACGCCGGTTACGGCATGAACAAGCACGAGAACGCCGTGGCCACATCCGGCTCGACGAACTGCACCCTGGGCGACGACGGCAAGACCATCACCTGCGCCTCCGGGACCGCCACTGCGGTTGCGGACATCGACCGCACCGAGTATTCGGCCGGCGGCAAGTTTGTGATGAAAGACCTCGGCCTCTGGCTCGACGCGGAGTATTCCGCCTTTAAAGCCGCGGACAAAGACACCCTTAAACCCGGCTACGAAGTCAACGGCTACTACGCCCGCATCGGCTACTATGTGATCCCCAAGACTCTTGACGTTTTCGCGCGCTACCAGGCCTGGAACGAAAAGGCCAAGACCGGCGCCGCCGACAAGAAACACAGCGGCTATGACATCAGCGTCCGCTATGTTGTGGACAAGTTCGCCGCCACCGTCGAGTACGAGAAACAGGACCTCGACGGCACCAGCGACGATCCGGTCAGGGTTGCGCTCCGCACCGTTCTGTTCTACTGATAAAACCGGCCTCCCCTCAGGGGGAACGAGTTTAAAGGTTCCTATAAAAAGGGCCTGGCCATACGGTCAGGCCCTTTTTCTTTGCCCGTTCGTAGGAGGCCTTTCATAACCTTTGCGCTCGCAATATTGTCATTCTGAGCGCCAGCGAAGAATCCATCGAAAAGAATGTTCTTTCTACTTTGATCCTTCAGTCGAGGACTCCTTCAGGATGACAACGGTCGCCGAAGCTCCCTCAAAATATGGGAATCATTTGATTATGCAAACATTTCCTTTCATAGGGACGACCCGCCGGGGAGCCCGTGCCAAACAATAATGTAAAATGAAGGAACTTTTCTGCGATCGTTGCTGTCCAATTGAAGCCTCATAATGAACAGAGCTGAAAAAGCGGTGAATATGAAAAAGACACTTATGGTTATCAGCTCCGTAGCGATTCTTGCGACAGCCGGTTATTTCGCTCTTGCCAAGAAGGACGCGGCGGTAAAGTTCAAGACGGAAAAAGTGGAGAGAGGCTCCATCGAAGAGGCGGTGACGGCGACCGGGGCGCTCAACGCCATTAAGACCGTCCAGGTGGGCGCGCAGGTGTCCGGCATGATAAAAAAGCTGTTCGTGGATTTCAACTCGACCGTAAAAGAAGGCCAGTTGATAGCGGAAATAGACCCCGCCCTTTTCATGGCGCAACTCGAACAGGCCAGGGCGAACCTTGCGTCCGCCCGCGCCAACGTCGAAAAATCCGCCGCCGCGCTTTCGGACGCGCAACGCACGATGGCCCGGAACAACGAGATGTATCTGGGCGGCCTCATCGCAAGAAGCGACAAGGAAACGGCGGAGACCAATTACGATTCGGCGAAAGCTCAACTGGCCGTGTCGCGGGCGCAGGTGGAGCAGTCCGAAGCGGCCCTGCGTTTGGCGGAGACCAATTTGCGTTATACGAAAATCGTGGCTCCGGTTGACGGGGTGGTTATTTCCCGCAACGTGGACGCGGGCCAGACCGTGGCCGCCAGTTTCCAGACCCCCACGCTTTTCACCATCGCGCAGGATCTGACCAAGATGCAGATAGACACCAACGTCAACGAGGCCGACATCGGCAAGATACGCGAGGGGCAAAAGGTGGCCTTTACAGTGGACGCCTACCCCGACGAGACGTTCAACGGCTATGTGTCGCAGGTGCGCAACGCGCCTGTCACCGTGCAGAACGTCGTGACATACGACGTGGTTATCCGGGTGGACAACTCCGATTTCCGCCTGAAACCCGGTATGACGGCCAACGCCTCGATAATCACCGCCCGTAAAGATGGGGTGACGAAAGTCCCCAACGCGGCCTTGCGTTTCAAAATGGGGGAACGGGAAAAGACACGGGGGGAAAAGAAGGGGTACGGGGTCTGGATTCTGGAAAACGGCCAGCCCAAACGCGTCATGGTCAAGCTTGGCGTAGGCGACGGGACTTTCACCGAAATCGTTAAAGGCGACATAGCCGAGGGGCAGGAAGTGATTGTGGACGCGCCATCGAGCGGCAAGAAACCTGGCGGACAGTCTGGGCCAAGGATGTTCTAATCCATGCCGCTTATAGAAACTCGCGGAATCGCCAAAACGTACAGGCTCGGCCAGATGGAGACGCTGGCGCTCAACGACGTTTCCCTGTCGATAGAGCGTGGTGATTTCGTGGCGGTCATGGGACAGTCCGGCTCCGGCAAATCCACGTTCATGAACATTCTGGGCTGTCTGGACACTCCGACGAGCGGGCTGTACATGCTGGACGGAACGGAGGTGGGCAAACTTGGGCGCGACGAACTGGCGGAGATACGGAACGCGAAAATAGGCTTCGTGTTCCAGGGGTTCAACCTGCTGGCGCGCACATCGGCGGTTGAGAACGTCGAGCTTCCCATGATCTATAACGGCATGCCCGCAAACGAGCGGCGCAAACGCGCAATGGCGGCTCTCAAAAGTGTGGGGCTTGAAGGCAAAGAGGACAATCACCCCAACCAGCTCTCCGGTGGCCAACAGCAACGCGTGGCCATTGCCCGCGCATTGGTTAATGACGCTCCCATAATTCTGGCCGACGAGCCGACGGGCAACCTGGACACAACGACCAGCGAAGAGATAATGGATATGTTCGCAAATCTCAACCGGCATTCGGGGATAACCGTCATCATCGTCACGCACGAGCCGGACATAGCCGCGTTCACCCGCAGGGTCGTGCGGTTCCGCGACGGCAAAATAGTGGGCGACGACAGGCGCGGCGCGGCATGATAAACGTGTCGTCGGCGCTCAAGGTGTCGTTTCGCGCGCTTTGGGTGAACAAGATGCGCTCCATCCTGACGATGCTTGGGATCATCATCGGCGTGGGCGCCGTCATAGCGATGCTCGCGGTCGGCTCCGGGGCGAGGCAGAAGATATCCGAACAGATCGCAAGCATGGGAAGCAACCTGTTGCAAATCCTTTCCGGCGCTTCTACTTCGGGCGGCGCAAGAATGGGGGCTGGCACGCAACCCACCCTTTCGACGGGGGATGCGGAAGCGATACTCCGGGACGCACCGGCGGTGGCGGACGTCGCCCCGTCGCTAAACGGCGTGGCGCAGGTAGTTTACGGAAACATGAACTGGTCCGTGGGCGTGTACGGCTCCACTCCAAGCATTCTCAACGTGCGGGACTGGCCGCTGGCGTCGGGCAAGCCGTTCACAGATCAGGACGTGAAAACCGCGTCGAAAGTCTGCCTGCTGGGCCAAACCGTGGTGGAGAACCTGTTCGGAGCCGACGACCCGGTGGGCAAAGCGGTTCGTATCAAAAACGTGCCATTCACCGTGTTGGGTGTGTTGGAGTCCAAAGGGCAGTCCCCGCAAGGGCAGGATCAGGACGACATCGTTTACGTCCCTGTGACCACGGCGCAGAAAAAACTTTTCGGGACGGCCTTCCCGGGCATGGTGAGGGTGATAATGGTCAAGGCCGTGAGCGCGGAGGATTTACCGGTGGCGGAGCGGCAGATAACGGAGATACTCCGCCAGCGACATCGCCTCGGACAAAAACAGGACAACGATTTTACTGTCCGAAACCTCACGCAGATGATGCAGGCTTCCGAACAGTCGGCGGAGATCATGACGCTACTGCTCGGCTCGATAGCCTCGGTCTCCCTGCTTGTCGGCGGGATCGGGATAATGAACATCATGCTCGTCTCCGTCACCGAACGGACGCGGGAGATAGGCATTCGTATGGCCGTTGGCGCAAAGACGTGGGACATACGGCTTCAGTTCATCATCGAGGCCCTCACGCTTTCGATCTTCGGAGGGCTGATCGGAATCGCGTCGGGTGTGGGTGGGTCCTACGCGCTTTCTTCCATCGCCGAATGGCCCACGCTGGTATCGGCGGCTTCGATAATGCTGGCGTTCTGTTTTTCGGCAATCGTGGGGGTAGCGTTCGGCTTTTATCCGGCGTATAAGGCGTCCATGCTCAACCCGATAGAAGCTTTGAGGTACGAGTGACCGGCCCCAGGGCGTTTCGTCAATTCAAACCGCGCTCCCGCCTATGTTATAGTAACGTCTTTACCAAAACGTATTCGCGCAATGATTTCAACCGACGATAATCGAAAATTCGGGGCCACGCTTTTCGCGTTCCTCATAGCCTTCGCAAACGCGGGATACGCATGGGGGGCGGAACCGTCCGTCTATCGGGACGCGACTGCCCAGACACTGTCCGCGCTCGACGATATCCGGCCTCTGCTCACAGCCCCGTCCGGGGTGGTGGTCTCCGCCAAAGACGGCGCGGTTCTCATCGGCAAAGAGTCCAAAGCCGCAGTCGCCACGGGAATATCGCTCAAAATCGTCCGGGAGAAAGAGCCTCTTGTTCATCCCGTCACTGGCAAGAAAATCGGCTCCGTAACAGAGCCGGTGGGCGAAGCGGTTGTCACCAGGGACGATGGGGCGATCATCGCCGCAGTAGAGCCGGATGGCGCCGGAAAAATAAAAGTCGGGGACAGGATCGAAACGCCGCCGGCAAAAAGAAAAACCCTCCTCGTTTTCGAAGCGGGGACGGATTCCCCCGGCATGGCCTCTATCCGTTCCGCTGTAACCGGGAAGGTGGCGGCATTCGACGAGGCGAGCGTCGTATCGCCTCACGCTGTCGAGCGGTTTTTGAGCGATCATAACCTTGCCGGAACACACGCGCTCGTATCCTCCGCCGAGAATCTCAAAAAAGCGCGGCAAGCTCTCTCCGCCGATTTCCTGATCTTCGCAGGAGCCAGGGAGAAGGACGTAGCTGTGTTCATTGACGTGGAACTCTACGACCTTGCATCCGCCAGACAGGTCGCCTCGTTCAAAGGACTGGCCAAAGCGCCCGCTGGAAAAGCTGACGCTAAAACGGCGGACACGGTCGCCCCAAAACCCTCGGCTCAACCGCTTCCAGAGCCTGTAAAAACGCCGCCGGCCGCCGAAAAGCCGAAGTCTCTGCCGGAACCTGCCCAAACTGTAAAACCCGCCACTTCCCTCTCGCCGGTCACCGCCAGAATATTTGGGAGTTTCGAAGGCAGGATATCCGCAATTGCGGCGCATGACCTCGACGGCGACGGCTCCTCGGAAATAATATTGGGTTTCGACCGGCGGCTGGCCGTGTACAAAACGTCCGACGGCATGGCTCTTACCCTGTCGTGGGAGAAAAACCTGTCGAAAAGAGACCAGATAACCGGCATACATTCCGGGGATTTCGACGGGGACGGCAAACCGGAAATTTACGTCAATAACATCGTGGACGGCGCGGCGCGTTCGATGATACTCAAAGAGCGGGACGGCGGGTTTACGCCCGTCTCCGAAAAGCTCCGCATGTTTTTTTACGCGGGGGCGGACGGCAGGCTGTACGGCCAGAGGCAATTGGCCGACCTTGAGTTGGAAGACAAACTCGTGTCGCTCGAATGGATCGGCGGGAAGCTTGAAGAAAAACCGTTCATCCCTCTTCCAGAAGGAGCTCGTTTGTCCGGCGTAGCCATTGACGATATAGACGGCGACGGCGTCATGGACGTTATAGGCCTCGATAAAGGCAAGCGCCTTGTTTACCGCTCCAGCGTCAAAGGCGACTGGGCGAGGGTTGACGGGGAATACGGCGGCTCCGACATAGCCATCGAACTTCCCGGCCAGGGGGAGGCGCGCGTCTTCCACGAAATTCAGCCCGCCCCGATCCCATTGAAAGGCTCCGGGAAGTCCAAACGGCTGTTCGTCCCGCACAACATTCAGGCCGCATCGTTTTTTTCATCGCTGTTGCTGTATCTGCAATCCCAGTTTCATCTTCTGTCAAACGAAGGCGGACTCGGTTACGCTAAAACATTCTCCACCCCAGCCGGTGACGGCCTGGTTTATGCGTCCGCTTATTGGGGAGCGGTTGATGGCGGATATGCGACGCTTGGAGCCAGGGTCGAAACCTCGGTTCTCGGCCCCGGCAAGTCCGAACTGATAATGTTCACTATGGATGGTCAATGAGAGCAGGGTCTGTTTCGTTTATTTTGTGCGCCATCTTCGCGGCGCTTGCGGGAATTCCGGCGGTTTCTTTTTCGGCGGAGCGTCCCGCCTCGTTCAACCCCGCCGACGTGGCCTCCGGGATGGGCGCGCTTTTCCCGTCCTTGCAAAGCCGTGTGGTTAAGGCGGACGGTTCCGTCCTGCACATCGCCATGCCGGAGTGGGGCACGCTTGTCCCCGGAGGATTTTTCGAAGTGACCGACGGCTCCGGGGCGCGCCTTGCCGTCGCCAAAATAGTCACGGTTGGCGCCAAGACCGCCATCTGCGAAATCGTCATGGCGAAAGGCGATGTAAAACCCGGCAAATCCATAGCCAGAGGGTTCAAATCGCCACTGCGCCTGGTATGGCTGTGGGACAAGGCCGGGGCCGGAGCCTCGGCGATATCCTCCATCGAGGAGGCTTTGAGGGACCGGGGGATGTTCGATCTTGTCCCCCCGCTCTTCTCCATGGCCATCGCGGCGCAACTTGACGAAGGTATCGAGCCTAAATCGGCTTCTCACTCCGGGATATTGAAATCTGCACAGACGCTGAAAGCCGACCTGATAGCGGCGGCTTCATTGAAGAACGGGCGGATCGCCGTCACGATCTTTCTTGCCGGAGGGGAGAAGCTCGCGGAAATAACGTCAGGCTCCGCCCCGCTGGAGGAGTCTGCCCGGACAGCTGGGAAAAAAGGGGAGGGCGAAACGGACGAAGAGGGCGAGTCCATCTTCGACGCGGCTGGACGCGGGAAAACGTCGTTCGTTTTCAAGAAATGGGCAGGCGCCGCCCAGCCGCTCCGGGAGACGCCCTCCAAAGTCATGGACGTGCGCGAGAGAGCGCGGTGGAAAAAATATACGGTTGACGGAGAGGCGCTCAGCGCAACGCCGGTTGGCAAGGCGGTTCTCATTGTCTTCAGCGACTTCATGAGGCTCGCCCTCCCCGATGGCGACAAGCTGACCACTCTGTGGGAATTGCGCGCCCATTCCGGCGTAAAGCTCATAAGCGCGGCGGTGGCCGATATTGACGGCGACGGTTTCAGCGAGGTGTTTCTCAACGCCGTGGGCAAAGATGGGCTCAACTCGTTCGCGCTCAGAGTAACCGCCGAAGGACACACCGTCATCGCGCAGGACATGAACTACTATTTCTCGCCGGTCAATGACAAGGCTGTCCTTGCTCAACGCGGGGCGGAAGGGGTTCCGGCTCTTGACGGGGAGACTTCCACGGTCGTTAAATCAGACAAGGACTTCAGCTTCATCCCCGCGTTCACCATAAAGGACGGCGACGTTCCCGTCGGCCTGGCAAGGGTTGACCTCAACGGCGACAACGTGGCGGAGGCCGTGGGAATCAATTCGAAGGGCGCGCTTGTCGTTTACAGCCAGTCTGGGGAGACTGTGTGGAAGACTTCCGATCTTGGCCTGACAGGAAGAAGCCTTTACAGTTTTGGCGACAGGTCCGTTCCCGCTCCGCCTCGCATCCTGCCGGTGATGGATAAAGCCGTCGGTTTGACGCTTGCGGTGGCCGGGGCGGAGTATGAGCGCGTCGGCGTTTTCGGCGGGGCGAAACTTACGAAGGGAGCAATCCGGTTTATCAGCGTGAAGGAAGGAGCCTGCGTCGAAGAGGACAGGATTTCCGCGCCGGAAGGGTGGATAAGCGACCTTATCGAGGCCCCGTCAAACGATGGGAATAACGATACGATAGGTTTCATCCGCGTCCTTCCCGGAACGCTCGGCGGCAAGTCGGATATTTTCCTGCCGATTAAATAGTTGGGGCGGGATTCATATTGTCATCCTGAGGGAGCCCTAGCGACCGAAGGATCAAAATGGATAGATTCTAAATGCCCGGCGTGGGTGTTCTTCACCCCGCCGTCCTTAAGTAGGAGTTCGAGGTGAAGAACACCTCGAACAGCGTTTGTCGCTTCTGTTTTACCATTTTGCGACAGCCCCATTAAATAGAATATCTTCCTACCTTGATCCTTCGCTCGCCAAGGCTCCCTCAGGATGACAAAAACAGACGTCCCTTCAGCAACAACAGGAACCCCGCCCCAACCTCTCTGTCAAATAATCAGTTCGCAGGGCGCTCTTCGATCTTCACTTTCATCTCGACGCGCTCAAGCGGGTTGTCGTTGCTGTCGCGTTTTTCATTGACGATCTTGTCAACCACGTCCAATCCTTCGACCGTCTCGCCGAACACTGTGTACTGCCCGTCGAGGAAATTCGCGTCCGCCTGGCAGATGAAAAACTGCGACCCTGCGCTGTCCGGGTCCTGCGAGCGCGCCATGGAGAGTATCCCGCGTTTGTGGGCGGTCATGGAAAACTCGGCGGGCAGGTTATAGCCCGGGCCGCCGGTGCCGTGCGTGTGGCGGGCCGCCGCGTTTTTGGAGTTGGGGTCGCCGCCCTGGATCATGAAACCGGGGATGACCCTGTGGAACGTCGTGCCGTCGTAGAAGCCGGACTTGGCCAGTTTTTTGAAGCTTTCCACGTGTTTTGGCGCCTTGTCCGGGAAAAACTTCAATACGATTTTCCCATGCCTGGTTTCGATAACCGCCACTTCCTGCATTTTCTTGTCCTTCTTTTGTGTGTCTGGTGATTGTTGGGCTCCCTTGGCTTTCACGTCGGCAGAACCCGCTTTCTTCTCTTCGCCCGCCGCCGCGCCCGCTCCGGCGAACACCGCCAAAACCATCGCAACAACGGCGCCCGTCAACGATCTTGATGTCAATCTCATCCTCTAACGTCTCCTTTTCAAATTAACCTGACTACCGGCCTGGACCCGTCATGAGCCGCGCCGCTTTTTCACCGAGCTTTTCGATTTGCCCCGTTTTTTCCTTTTATCTTTGGCTTTCTGGAAATGTTTCAGCAGGTCCTCCGGCGTGTCGAACATCACGTCGAAAATATCCCCGAACCGCTCGCACTCCGGCGGGTTATGGTTCCGGCAAACGTCGGGGCGCCGCTCGTACACCGTGCAGAGGTTGTTGGCGTCCAGATACCCGCAATCGCCAAGCGAAAGCTCGTACCATTTGCGGGAGCGGATGAAGAACTTCGTGTTGACGAAATGCAACTGCCATACGAGGTTTTCCCTGTCGAGTTTCGTCTTTGGGCTGGGAATTTCTTTTTCCAGCCCTTTGCAACAGAGAGCGGGACAACCTTCGCAAGTCTCTTTTTTTTTCATATTTTTGAACCAGCCAGCGATTTTACTAGGCTTGAGCTAATATTTCCAGCCTGCGCGTGGAAAACATCCCCGGCTTCACAGGCTAAGCGGCGACAGTATGCGCCCGTAAAGCTGGAACAGAAAAGCTACGCGTGACGGATCCCCGTTGAATTTACGAAGCCCATACGCGGCGTCAACGGCGCGGTCAAGTTTTCGATGGGCGCGCACGAGTTGCGATGGAGTGACAAGGGGGTTATAAAGATCAGCCAGTGTGTCATCCGGGTATTTGGCGCGCGCGTCAAGAACCTCCTGCGCCGCCCCTTCTATGGCCACCCTTTGCTTTTCCGTCGGATTAGGCCATGGAAAGTTGTTGTAAACTATTCCGACGGAATAGCGATAATCACTTTTCAATCTTCCACATACCGCCCGCACCCACGCCATATGCATAGTGGACGATAAAACTCCGAAGTGGTAAAGTTTTGCGTTGGGGATGATTTTCAGCAAATTGCTGGCTAACGTATTTGGTTTTATAAATCCTACAGGGATATATTTTCTTCGTTCGGATGAAACTTCGGGGATTACCAAATAAGCCCTTTTCGGCATATTCTCCACATGGAACCTTTTTGGCTCCTCTGCCAATTTTCGTGTGGGAGCAGACTTGCTGGCCAACCGAAATCGTTTAACTGCCTCCACACGTTTCATAACCTCCGGCATCCGCTTTAGCTCACTGTAAGGGCAATCCCCAAGCCACAAACACCATCGCTCATAACCGTTCAAAAATTCATCCGCCCCAATCCAGCGGTGGAACCATTTTTTCGCGGCCGGCTCTTTCTTGATAAACTCCGCTTTTTCTTCTGGCGTGAACAGATAGTTTCCGCCATCAATCGGCTTGTTGCCAATTCCAATTTCCGGCGCATCGCAAATCGGCTTTTCCCGATTGGCAAGCGTTATGGACGGGCCATCCACCAAATAAGGATTTATAGTGGACGCGCTAATGGCGCGTGGTTCCGATTTCGGCGTCTCGTAGTCGAAAATCCATTTTTTCTTTTCATCCTCAAGCGCAAAACCGATGATGACGCAGTGAACCGCCGCTTTCCCCCGCGCCTCGCTTGTCCATTGGAACGTGCGGTGGGCGAAGTTTATCCGCGCCCCGCGGTTGAAAAGGTCGGGCCATAAAACGCCGGGTTGTTCGCCCTGCGTTATAGAATTGGTGGAGACGAAAGCAGAACGAATGGCGTGGTTTTTCGCCATGTAATCCACGGACTTGCGATACCAGCAGGCCACGTAATCGAGCAGTCCGGTGTTGCGCGCGCCGTTGAACACCATCTCCACGTCATGCTTCTGGGCCTCTCCCTGATACTTCGCCCCGCCGAACGGGGGATTGCCTAAAATATACGATAGCGACTTTGGCTCGACGATGTTGGCCCAATCCATACGAAGGGCGTTGCCATGAATTATGTTCGGCGATTTTTCCAGCGGCAGTCGCCGAAAATACTGGCCGAACTCTTCCGAAACCCGCATGTTCATCTGGTGGTCTGTCATCCACAAAGCCACCTGCGCTATCTGCGCGGGAAAGTCTTCTATCTCGATTCCGTAAAACTGGTCAACATCCATCCAGATATGCGGCGACACGTCGAGGAAACCGTGGAACCTGTCCTTGTGGATTTCCCGCAACACCTCGATTTCAAGCAGGCGAAGTTCCCTGTATGCGATGACAAGGAAGTTTCCGCATCCGCAGGCCGGGTCGAGGAACTTGAGCCTCGATAGTTTCTTGTGGAAATCCACCAGCTTCTTTCTCTGTTTCCGCGCCTTCTTGAACTCTTCCCACAAGGCGTCGAGGAAAAGCGGACGAATGAGCTTCAAAATGTTCTGTTCGGTTGTGTAGTGCGCGCCAAGGTCGCGCCGCGAGTCAGGATCCATTACCGACTGAAAAAGAGAGCCAAAAATGGCGGGGCTTATTCTGCTCCAGTCCAGCCCGCAACAATCAAGGAGGATTACGCGCATCATGAAGTTGAAACTTGCCGGGGAGATGGGTTCCTCGAACAGCCGTCCATTGACATAGGGGAAGGCCGCTAGATGCTCGTCGAGCGTTGTCTGCCGCTGATCCTCGGGCGTGTTGAGGACATGGAACAGCGCGTTTAAGTGCAATCCAAGGTCGTGTCCGTCCTCGGCGGTTTTCTGCGTTATGTAGTCGCGAAACTGGCCGCGTTCAAAAATGCTCGTATCCTCGGCAAATAGCATGAAAAGAAGACGAACCAGATAAACCTCCAGATGATGCCCCGTATATCCGGTGGCTTTCAAATGGTCGTGCAGACGGCCCATTAGTTCGGCGGCCTTGATGTTGGCGGGGTCTTCGGGTTTCAAAACCTGTGTTTGATAACCGGCCATGAACCCGAACAGCTTTATGTTCTTGTGGAGCTCGGACAGGTTGAATTCGTGTTTTTCGCCGGTTTCAAGGTCGTAGAGACGGAATCTTGCAAAGTCGGAAACAAGAATGTACCTGGGCAAGTCGCAATCGGCAAGCCCCGGGAAATAACCCTTCGCCTGATTGTGAGCGAGGTCGAGATCTTTTCCCCGCGACTTTTGCTCGATTAAGAGGACTCCCGGCCAAATCAGGTCTATATACCCGCTTTTACCGTCAATCGTTTTTATGTGTTTTTCAAACGTGGCTACTCTGCGTCGGGAAACCCCGAACACGTTGAAAAACCCGTCAAGGAAAGATTTAGCCTCGGCATCCTCGCTGTTCTCGGTTTCCCATTCCCTCATGAATGCGAAAGCTCGATCGCGTATTTCGTTCCACGATATCGGCATTATCGAATATTTCCCATCGTAACTAAACCTCTGAGCCTGCCCACAAACGGCGTATCAATGCCAGCCCGGCGACAAAATAGTATAACTGGTGTCAAGGTCAGGCTCTTCAAAAAACGAACCGGTTTAGCAGGCGTTCCGCGCAGACCTCCATCGCGTACCGGCTCAACACGCGATCCCGCGCAATCTTCGCCATCGTACGCCGCTCTTCGGGTGTGGATTCGTAAACGCGCCGAAGGGCCGCCGATATCATCTGCGGCGTGGAGAGGGCGCATTTCTGGCCCGGCGCGAAATAGGAGGGATCACTGCAAAAAAACTGGTCAATCACCCCGGACTCCATCTTGAAGAAACCTCCCTCCGCAAGCAGGCTTTCGTGGCCGCCCCAGAAATTGGCTGTCACCGGCAGGCCCGCAAGAGCCGCCTCCGCAAGCGGCAATCCCAAACCCTCCCCCAGGCTTGCGGAAACGTATGCGTCGTGTTTTTTATATTCGGCCAGCATGTCGTCCCTCTCCATCCAGTTCGCGGCGATTTCGATGTCCTCTCGCGGCGACGTCCATTTGCACGATGGCGAAGTCTTTATCACAAGCCGCGCGGCGCCAACTTGCGGGAACGCTTCCATGAAGCCGGCCATCAACAGATGGAACCCTTTGCGGAAATGCGCCTCCCCGCACGAATAGAAGCTGAACGGGGCATGGGCTTCCCATTCCATTTTTGGGGAAACCGCGTCCGCGTCGAGCGCCGGGGGCATGAACAGGATAGGCGCCTTCACGCCGGAATTCCGCATGACATCGGCGACAAAATCGCTTGTCGTCCACACTTCGTCGAACCGGTTTAACGTGTCCACCCATCCCTTCGGGTAACGGCTCCATTCGTGATGCGGAAGGGCGATATTGAACGAGTTAGGCAGTGGATGGAAAAGCGGGCCGATTGTGTTGTGCAGGACTACCGCTCCCGCCAGACGCTCCGCCGTTTTTTCCCAATCTTCGGCGCTTGCCGGAAGAGGTTCTTCGACGACCGGAACCTTCGCGCCCTCAAGTGTAAGCCGGTAGAGCCTGCCGATGACCTCGTAACTTCCCCGCGCAAAATCGGTTAACAGCGTCACTCCAGCGGATTTGCCCAAACGTCCAGGTTTCATCGGATGTCCTTCCAACCTCGTTCAACGCTCTCGCGCAAGACGCGCCGTATCCAGGATAGCCTCTCCTGAAGAGCCTGCGCCGTCAAGCTCGATCTGGAACCAGCCATCGTCGGGCATGGAGACCGTTTCGCTGATTGTGAACTTGCCGGAGAACGGGAGCGCGGACTCTTTTTTCGTTATCCGTTTTCCGAACTCGTGGAGGGTGAAGACGATTCTCCCGTCCACAGCGTTCACCGCCTCACCCTTGAGGGTGAAAATGTATTCCCCCTTTTTCAGCAGAGTCTGAGACGTGCGAAGGCCGTCGCCCATCCTCCCGTCCGCAAGCCCCAGACGGACACGATAGCCTCCGTCCGCGCTATTCAACCAGCCGTAATGTTTGTCATGAGCAAGCGAAGAGAATGGTGTTTCCATCCCCCGCTCGAATCTGACGCGGTTCATGAAGTGGAACGGGAGCCACTCGTCAAAGCTCCAGAGCCTTGCGTGGTTATCTTCCGCGTCTATGTCCGGGAAGGTGTTCCACTGCATGTTTTCATGTGGATAATACATCCCCGGCGCGGTTATCGCCACCGAAAGCGCGGCCAGCCCCACGGCGATATATTTGACCATCGCGCCCCGGTATTCGGAAAGCGACACGACGCAAAGATAAATCAACAGCGGAACGGTTTCCGTGGCGAACCTCGGCCCGATGACTGCGCCTGCGTACCACGCAGACCACGATGCGTGAACGGAAAGATAGGCCGCAACGCCTACGCCCATAACGATCCCCATCACAGACCGGCGGGCAACCGCAAGGTACAGCCCCGGAGCCGCAAGCAGAAGAAACGGCGAAAAAACGAAAAGCCCCCGGTTCGCGGAGAAAAGCAGTCCCGCGAAGTTCACCACAA
Source organism: Nitrospinota bacterium (assembly GCA_015231995.1). GTDB lineage: Bacteria > Nitrospinota_A > UBA7883 > UBA7883 > JACRLM01 > JADGAO01. The sequence goes on from JADGAO010000025.1 coordinate 14,973, forward strand.
ACGGCGAGCCGAATCCTCCATCGGAGGCCAAATAGCCGTACCCTCCCAACACGCTATGGTAGAGCCCTATGTTTATCGCCAGCGCAGTGAACGCTCCCGGCAGTGACATCAAGATGAAACGCGCAAGGGCCTTACGATCCAATCCCGCGACCAGCGCCATGCCCATGAAATAAAAAATCACGGCCTGCGGCCTGACCATCGGAAGAAACCCGAGGGGCAGGGCGGAAAGCCAGAGAAGGCGGCTATTTTTTTCAACCGTGCCCTTGATGATGAGAAGCAGTCCGAGGTTTATCAGAAGCGTGTTCGGGCCATGTTGCCAGAGCGTCACGGACGACAATACCGCCTGCGGGCTTCCGAGCGCGAAAAACAGAGTCATCGTCCACGTTATCCATCGGCTCCGGCTCATCAAATAAACCCACTGGAACAGGAAAGCTGACGACGCCGACGCGACCCAGGCCGACGTCACCTTCTGCCCCCAACCAGCGGCCACATCGTTGAACGGCGCGCCGATCGCCCATTGAATCAGCGCGGCTGGGAACGCGAAAAACGCCGACCCAACAGGATGGATCGGCAGGTATCCTCCGCTGGCGGGCATAACGCCGAACGTCCCCTGTTTTTGGATGAGGCTGGGCGGAAGCGGAAGCTGGCCCCCGCCGAGCAGATATTGGGGAAGAAGCGTGTTCCATGTGGCGTCGCCGCCAAAGACGGAATACCCGTTGCTCAAATAGACGATGAAAAGCGGGATGAAAACGAACACGAGAGAATATAACCCCGGTCTCTTCGCCACATCTAGCAGGCCGGGTTTGATAAAAATGGGGAAGGCGAGCGCAAGCGCGTAGATGGCTCCGATCCATAGGGCCGTTTCGATATATTGCGGCTGGTAGGTGAGGATGGGACCGAGTTTTTCCAGCGGTATCCGTCCGCCAAGGGCCGTGCCTGCAAGGATGAAAACAAGAATGAAAACGAACACGGCCCATGAGGATATCCAAAAGCGTTCTACTGTTTTCGCCGATTTGGATTTGCACGACCATACGAGCGCTCCGTAAAAAAACGCGAACTGTACGAGAGGGCTTGTCGCATCTTTCATCAGCAGGCGGATTCCGCCCGGCAGGGTGACGTCTATTTCGCCTCTGAAAAGGAAGTAAATAAACGCTACGGCGTAAGAGAGGACGACAGCCGTAAGCGAGAACCTTGCGGATTGGCTCTCGATCACCCGGCGAGTAAGGCTTTTTGTCATCGGTTTCATGCGTAGGGGCGACCCGGCGGGTCGCCCGTCATTCTGAACCCCAGCGTTGTCATTCTGAGGCGAAGCCGAAGAATCCATCTAAAGAATATTCTGTTCTACTTTGATCCTTCGGTCGCGGACTCCCTCAGGATGACAACTGTCGGCCATTGTCATTCTGAACGAAGCGTAGCGAAGTGAAGAATCCATCCAAGGAATGTTCTTTCTACTTTGGTCCTTCGGTCGAGAGCTTGTCCTGATGAGCGTAAGCGAAGAAGGAACTCCCTCAGGATGACAAAGAACAGCCTCCCTCAGGATGACAATAAAAAGGCTCAGGACGCAACGAATACCCTACCCGCAAATCCCGCATTTCAGCTCTGGATTTCTCGCGGCCCAGGCTTCGTCGAGCCTTCGCACCACGGTGTTCACCGGGGCGGATTTCAACGATTCCGGGTTTTCCTTCGCCTGTTTTGCGATGTCTATCATCGCGTCGCAGAACGCGTCGAGCGTCTCCAGGCTCTCCGTCTCCGTCGGCTCGATCATTATCGCCCCGCGCACTATGAGCGGGAAATATATCGTCGGCGGATGATACCCGCGGTCAATAAGCCCTTTTGCGATATCGAGCGTGGTGACGCCATGTTCGTTCTGCAGTTTGTCGTTGAACACGCATTCGTGCATGCTTTTGCCGGGCGTCGGCTCGTGGTAATGTCCGGCAAGCTTGGCCTTGACGTAGTTGGCGTTTATCACAGCCGTTTCCGTGGCGGCTTTAAGCCCGTCGGCTCCCATCGAAAGTATGTAGGCCGCCGCCCGCAAGAGTATCCCCACGTTGCCGTGGAACCCGTGGATTTTGCCGATAGTCTCCGGCCTGTCGGCGTCGAGCCTGTATTTGCCCCCCTCTTCGACAACCACCGGAACCGGCAAAAACGGCGCAAGCTCTTTTACGACGCACACAGGCCCCGCGCCCGGCCCGCCGCCGCCATGCGGGGTGGAGAAGGTTTTGTGCAGGTTGATGTGCGCCACGTCCACGCCCATGTCGCCCAATTTCGCCCTGCCCATAAGGGCGTTGAGGTTGGCCCCGTCGCAATAGAGGAACCCGCCGCGTTCGTGGACGATGTGGGCGGCCTTCACGATGTTCGACTCGAATATGCCAAGCGTGTTGGGGTTGGTCACCATCAACGCCGCCACGGAATTGTCCATCAGCCTCGACAGCTCGTCGAGGTCTATCTTGCCGTCCGGCCCGCTTTTTATCGTCACCGCCTGGTATCCGCAGAAAACGGCGGAGGCAGGGTTCGTGCCGTGGGACGAATCGGGCAGTAAAACCTTCGTGCGGGCGTCGCCTCTTTTGGCGAGCGCGGCGCGTATCATCAACAGGCCCGTGAACTCCCCATGCGCTCCGGCGGCAGGTTGAAGCGTGGCGGCGTCCAGCCCCGTAATCTCGCAGAGCCAATCGCCGAGGTCGTGGATCATCTTGAGCGTTCCCTGGCAGGCAGATTCCGGCGCGAAGGGATGGATGTCGGTAAAGCCCTTCATCCTGGCGACAGCCTCGTTCACCCGTGGGTTGTGTTTCATCGTGCAGGAGCCGAGCGGGTAGATGTTGGAGTCCACGCCGTAGTTCCACTGCGACAGGCGCGTGAAATGGCGGATGACTTCCGGCTCCGACAGCTCCGGGAACCCCTTGAGCTCGCGGCGCAGATGCGTCTCCGGCGCAAGGGCGCTTACGTCCGCCTCCGGTATGCCCGTGTCGGAGAAGTCCACCCCGCATCTTCCGGGCGACCCTTTGCCGAAAACCTCTTTTTCATTGAAAACCATCCCACGACGGTATTGCGATGTCATTTCTTTTTCTCCGGTCAACTAACGCCCAAACTCGGAAAGTGTCTCCGCGAGCCTGTCGATGGATTTTTTGTTGTGAACTTCGGTCGCGCAGAAAAGCGCCGCCGATTCGAGCGATGGATAAAACGCGCCCAGATCGAGTCCGCCAGCGATGCCCGCCTGCGCCAGCCGTTTGTTCACGACGGCGGGAGTAACAGGGGTGTGTATCGCCACTTCGTTGAAGAAAGGCGCCCCGAACGCGAGTTTGAAACCTTTGATCGCCGAAATCCTGTCGGCCATATATTTCGCCGCAGAGTGATTGCGGATGGCCGTCTGCCTCAACCCGTTTTTACCGAGCAGGCTCAAGTGTATCGCCGCCGATGTGGCGCAAAGGGCCTGGTTGGAGCAGATGTTGGAGGTGGCCTTTTCCCGGCGTATGTGCTGTTCCCTTGTGGCCAGCGTGAGGGTAAACCCTTCCGTCCCGTCCACGTCTTTCGTCTTGCCGATAAGCCGTCCGGGCATCTGGCGGGCGTATTTTTCCTTCGTGGCGAAAAGGCCAAGCCCCGGCCCCCCGAAGTTGAGCGCGCCGCCGAACGAACGCCCTTCTCCCACAACTATGTCCGCGCCGAACTTGCCCGGCCCATTCAATATCCCAAGAGCGAAAGGCTCCGCCACCGCCACTATCAGCAGGGCGCCAGCCTCGTCGCAGGCGGTTCGGATGGAGGCGAGGTCTTCGATATGCCCCAAAAAGTTGGGATACTGCACGACCACCGCCGATGTCTCTTTCGTCAACGCTTTGGAGACGGCCTCCGCCGTGGTCACGCCCGCTACCGCGCAGTCGAGCGTGGCGATATCCACATCCAGATGTTGAGTGTATGTGTTCACCACCTGCCGCCAGTTCGGATGGACGAGGTTGGAGACGACCACCCTGGATTTGCCGGTCACCCTTTTTGCCATGATGACAGCCTCCGCGAGGGCCGATGCGCCGTCGTACATGGAGGCGTTGGCGATGTCCATCCCCAGCAGGGCCGCTGTGTATGTCTGGAACTCGAAGATGGCCATCAACGTGCCCTGGCTAATCTCCGGCTGGTACGGTGTGTAGGCGGTGAAAATCTCCGACCGCAGTAGAAGCTGGTCAACCGCCGACGGGACGAAATGCCTGTAAGCCCCCGCCCCTATGAAACATGAGGAAGCCGACGACGGTTTGTTCATCTCCGCCAGTTGTTCGAAATGTTCGATCAGCTCCTGCTCCGACAACGGTTTGGGCAGGTTAAGCGGGGTTTTGAGTCTGGCCTCCTCCGGTATGTCGGAGAACAGCTCGTCCACGGAGGACGCGCCGATGACCTTTAAGGCCTTCTCCCGATCCTGGGAGGTTAACGGTATGAATCTCACGTCTTAATGGCCCGCAGAAACGACGGCCTTGTACGAAGAGGCCGAAAGGAGCGAATCGAGATCGCCTTTGTTGGCGGGTTTGATTTTGACCATCCATCCGGCGCCGTAACAGTCTTTATTCACCTTCTCCGGCGCGGTTTCCAGTTCCGCGTTGATTTCCATCACCTCGCCTGCGACAGGCGAATAGAGGTCCGACACGGTTTTCACCGATTCGGCCACGCCGAAGGTGTCGCCTGCGGCGAGTTTTTTGCCCACGGCCGGAAGCTCCACAAAAACGATGTCGCCAAGCTCGTGTTGGGCGAAATCGGATATGCCGACCACAACAACATCGCCGTCGAGTTTGGCCCACTCGTGGTCTTTGGTGTATTTGAGTTTGTCCGGGAAATTCATTTGTCCTCCGCTATTATGGCTTTTTCAGGCTCTTGCTGTTTTTTGACCTTTGACGAAACGAACGGCGTCTTGACGACCACAGCCTCCGTATCCTTGCCCCGTATGTCTATGCCCAGCGTCGTTCCCACGGCCGAAAGCTCCGTTGGGACGTAGCCGAGCGCGATTCCCTTGTTTAGCGTGGGGCTTAACGTGCCGCTGGTCACGGCGCCCACTTTTTCGCCGTGTCTCAAGATAGCATATCCTTCGCGGGGGATTCCCTTGTCCACAATCTCTATGCCGACGAGCTTTCGTTTGATCCCCTCTTGCTTCTGGCGGACGAGGGCCTCTTTGCCAAGGAAGTCGCCTTTGTCGAGCTTGACTATCCAGCCCAGGCCCGCCTCCAGCGGGGTGGTCTCTTCATTTATATCATGGCCGTGGAGTGGGTAGCGCATCTCCAGCCGCAGAGTGTCCCTTGCGCCAAGCCCGATCGGTTTCAACCCGAAAGACTTGCCGCGCGACATTATCCTCTCCCAGATGAGCGGCGTATCCCGCCAGCTTATATAAAGTTCGAACCCGTCCTCCCCGGTGTAACCTGTGCGGGAGAGCAGTATGTTGGTTTCGTCAATAGTCGTGGTGACAAACTGGTAGTATCCGAGTTTCGATAGCGGATACGACGCAAACTGTCCCAGCAGGCTCTCCGCGTTGGGGCCTTGTATGGACAACATGCCGTAATCGCGGGACAGGTCTGCGACCTCCACATCCGTAAACCCGACCGCCTGGCCGGATATCCACTCGAAATCCTTGCGGGCGTTGGACGCGTTAACGCAAAGGAAATAACGGTTCGGAGCGATCATGTAAATGAGAAGGTCGTCAATAATGCCGCCCTTTTCGTTGAGCAGGGCGGAGTATTGCACATGTCCCTCCGCAAGGTTGGATATGTCGCTGGGGATGAGGTACGACAGGAACTCCCGCGCCCTCGCGCCCTTGATCTCCAACTCACCCATATGGGAGATGTCGAAAATGCCCACTTTCTCGCGGACGGCCTTGTGCTCTTCGAGTATCGAACTGTATTGCACGGGCATGCTCCACCCGGCGAAATCAACCATGCGGGCATGGAGCGCATGATGCACATAATGCAACGGTGTTTTTCTCAGACCAGTCAAAACGCATTCCCTTCTTTCGATATATCCGGGGTCGCCGGATGTGAATTCCTCTCCATCACTCTCCCATGACTTTCACAACGACGCGTTTCTTACGCATTCCGTCGAACTCGGCGTAATATACCCTCTGCCACGGCCCCAAGTCCAGCGCGCCGCCGGTTATCGGCAGTATCACCTGATGATGGACGAGCAGGCTTTTAAGATGCGCGTCGCCGTTATCCTCGCCCGTGCGGTGATGCCTGTAATCCCTGCCCGATGGGGCCAGTTTTTCCAGCCATTCGTCAATGTCGGCTATCAGCCCGTCTTCGGCGTCGTTCACCCACACTCCGGCCGTGATGTGCATGGCGGAGACTAATACCATGCCATCCGCCACGCCGGATTTTTTGACCGCATCGGCGACTTTGCCCGTAATGTCGATATACTCCCGCTGTTTGGCGGTGTTGAACCACAGATACTCCGTGTGGAAAGTCATTTCCGGGCGTGTTAACCTTGAAATTGAAAAACAAGGAATAAAAATAATCGAAACGGGATTTTAAATCAACTTTGAACATTCGGTTGTTCAATCCGGTAGGAAGTTAAAGGGGCCATCCTTTCCCTCTCCTTAACAAGGGGAGGTGGCGCGTAATCGCGCCGGAGGGGTTTAATTAAACCCCCTCGCCACCCCTCGGCTTCGCTCAGGGCAGGCTCTGTGGCGGTTCTCCGAGCTTCGGGGGACATAGAATAAATTGTTCTTTAGATAGATTCTTCGCTGGCGCTCAGAATGACAATGGTCGCGCGCTCAGAATGACAATATTGCGAATGCGATGGGTTACACAAAGCTCTCCTTTATAAAAGGGAGAAATGGGATGGTATTTGTCCTGCATGAAAAAAGCCAGCCATCTCACGCAGATTGAGTCCGTCCTCAAGAAAGCTTTGTCCTCTGTGGATCAGGCAAATATCGCAAACCTCGCCCGCGTGTGCGACGGGTGGGAGAAAATCGTGGGCCAGCCGCTGGCAAACGCCTCCATCCCGGCGGAGTTGGAGTATAAACGCCTGCTTATCTGGGTTAAAGAGCCTATCTGGGCCGACTCGATGATGTACATGAAAACGGAGATAATATCCCGCGTCAACGGACTGTTGGGCAAAGACGCCGTTAACGCGATCCGCACCGTTTACAAATCCGATTTCCCGCAATTCCGCAGGGAAAAGGACGCGCCCCGCAAAGAACCCGACCCGCCGGAGTGGGCTGTGCGTAAAGCCGATGAGGCCGTGGCGGACGTGGAGGATTCCGAATTGCGTTCGGCCCTTAAAAGAG
>JADGAO010000260.1 GCA_015231995.1 Nitrospinota bacterium
ATAGCGTTCAACAGCGTGAACCTGAAGAGCGACGCTCTGGGACTTCCCATACAGGAGCTTTCCGGGACGCTGGAGGGGAACACGTCGGAATTGCGCGTCAAGAAAGTTTCATGGCTGGCGGGGCTTTCTTCTTTCACGCTCGACGGGGCTCTAAAGAATATTTTCAAACCCGAGCCGCAGTTCGACCTCAGGCTTAACGGAGCCGTGTCGCTGGAGGATATAGACAGTATCCGGTTCGTTTCTTACGGAGGCATCTATTACCAGACCGGGCTTGTTTTCGCGGAAATCGGCGTCAAGGGAGGGTTCAAGGATTTCCATCTCGATTACAGGCTCGACATGACCGGTGCGGAGTATCGCCTGCTGGACATAATCCATAAGAGCAAAGGCACGCGGAACATCTATTCGTTCACCGGGTCTGTCCGTGGCGGCGATAAACTCACGATAGACAGGCTCAAGGCGCTGGTGGGAGATTCGGTCATCACCGTTTCCGGCAAGGTAGGCCAGCTTATGGCCGAACAGGGGATAGATATCGAGGTGGAGTCCGAAGGGGCCAACATGGACGATCTCGACAAGTTTTTCCTCTTTTTCGACGACATAAACGGCGGCGGAAAGGTTGGAGGCAAGTTCTCCATAAAAAGCATTCCCGGCAAACCCATCAAACTTGCCGGGAGGCTTATTTTCAACGAAGCCACATTCAGGCTTCCGATACTGGAAGGAATATTTTACGACTGCTCCGGCGCGTTTGAGCTGATAAACAACCACATTTTCCTTAAAAAAGGCCACGGCAGGTTCAACGATTCCCCGTTCAGGATCACCGGCCAGGGCGTCATCGTAGAGAGGCCGGAGTTTACGCTTAACGTCGAGGCCGACAGCCTTAGCCTGCAGGACCTGTTCGGCAAACCGCTTCCAGAAGGGGAGAAGCCGCAAGAGATAAGGAAGGTAACGCTCACTACCCCGACCTCGACGCCGGATTGGACGTGGAACCTGAATATCAGGTCCAGAAAAGGGGATATAGGACAGCTCCACTACCAGGACCTCAATACGCGGATCAGGTACGCCAACGACATGTTCCATATCGACCCGTTGAACTTCGAATCCGTCGGCGGCAAGTGGCGTTTCATCGGCGACGTAGCGTTGATCGAGGATGGGAAAGCGAAATTCGACGCCAAGATAGATGTGGTGGATATGGAGATGGGGAGGCTTCTTGCGGAATCTTTCGGCGGGGAGAGAACCGTGGAAGGGAAGTTTAACCTGAAAATAGACGTTGCCGGGAACGGCAAGCTGTGGAGGGATATGAAAAAGACCCTCACTGGAAGGTTGGAGGCGCGTTCCGGCAAGGGGGTGATACACAGGTTCAATTTGCTGGCTAAAATTTTCTCTTTGCTTAATGTGCTCCAGTATCTTAAACTTAAAACGCCTGATTTAGCGGCGGACGGAATGGCATTCAACATCGTTAGCGCCGGATTCGACCTGAAGGGCGGCGTGGCGCGGACGGAAAACCTTATGGTGGATTCCGAAGCGATGCGCATATCCGCCGTAGGATCCTATACGGTCCCAAGCGGGGACGTGGACATGCGGGTGGGTGTAATGCCCCTTGTCGCTGTGGACAAAGTCCTAAGCTCCATACCGGTGGCGGGCCATGTTCTTACTGGCGACAAGAAGAGCCTGATAGCTAGTTATTACGAGGTGAATGGGCCATTGGACGATCCCGAAGTGAACGCCGTGCCGTTTGAGTCTCTTGCCGTCGGGATAGGGGGAATTCTAAAAAGGCTTTTCGAATTGCCGGTTAACGCCATTAACGCAATCGGCGCGGAAAGTCAGGGCAAAGGAAGCCGCTCCGATAACATGATGAGGGAATAATGGAGTTGGAAAGCATCAGGAAGATTTACAAGAACTACTCTTCCGTTTACGATTTTCTGTTCAAGGGTTTTTTCCATCCCCGGCAAAAGCTGGCCATCTCCGGGCTGGATATCGGGCCGGGCGACAAGGTGCTCGACGTGGGCGTCGGCACGGGCCTTGCCTTGCCGCTATACCCTAGGCACTGTAGCGTGACCGGCATAGACATCTCCTCGCACATGCTCGACCAGGCCCGCAAAAAGGTCTCAAAAATGAGGTTGTCGCATGTGAACCTGCTGGAGATGGACGCCTGCTCCCTCGGCTTCGAGGAAAACACGTTCGACTTCGTCGTGGCCACGCACATAATAAGCGTCGTGCCCGACCCCTACAAGGTTATCCAGGAAATGCGCCGCGTGGCCAAACCAGACGGCAAAATCGTTATCGTCAACCATTTCGTATCCCCCAATCCCATCATCGCAAAGATGGAAAACCTGTGCGATCCTTTCTTCCGCAAGCTCGGATGGAGAATGGACATGACCCTTGCGGAGCTGGTCGCCACCACAAACCTTCACATCTGCGAAACCAAAAAGCTCGCCAAGCTGGATTTGTGGCAGGTAGTTCATGCCAACAACAACAAATGCGGTCATCGCGCTGACAACTGACAATCGCGTGGCCGCCATGATAGCGCGAGCCGCGTTATCGTTCGTCCTGGCGTTTTTTTCCGTTTCGCCGCCACATGCTGTGGCCGGTTCCGGCGCAAAACCTCTTCCCTTCAAAGCGGGGGAGCGGTTCGCCTACGACATCACATGGATGGGCATCCTCGGCGGGGAAGCCGTCCTCGGCGTCCGCAACGACGCCGCTCCTGGAGGCCCAGCCGCGCTCACCGTCTACCTCGACGCAAAGTCGGTCGGCTGGGTGCACACTCTTTACACTGTGGACGACAGGTCGCTTTCGTTTTTCGACACGGCCGGCCTCTACAGCAGTGGGGTGGACATCAGGATATCCGAAAACAGTTACACAAAGCGCAAACGCATAGACTTCGATCATGGCCGCGGCGTCGCCATCTACAGGGTGGACAACGACGCGCCGAAAGAATACCCCATTGACCCTGGCACGCTGGACGCGTTTTCCGTCATGTACGCGTACCGCGCCGCGCGCGAACGGGTGCGGGTGGGGGAGGAGTTGAGCTTTCCCATATTCGACGACCGCAAGAAGTATATGCTGAAGATACGCGCTCTTCGCAAGGAGCGGATATTGGTCAAAGGCGGCTATGTCGACACGATCGTCGCGGAGCCTGCGCTGATGTCGGAAGGGATATTCCAGCGGCGCGGGAAGATGACAATCTGGTTTTCCGACGACGAAGCGTTCGCCCCGGTGATGATGAAATCGAAAGTGGTTTTTGGAAGTTTTTGGGCGACCCTGAGGGAATGGAGCGGCGCGGAGATAAAGATTATTCCCGTGGAGCCGGAGAAAGACAAAACCGCCTCCGCTGTCGAGGGGAGCGTGAAATGAGGCCGTCTTACGCCCCTAAAAAAGTCGGTTTGTATTATTATTGATGGACACGGTATTTTGCGTTAAAGTAAACCCCTCGTTTGGAGGTTTGCGGAGGGCTTGACAACTCGCCGGCCGGCATTGCGCCGGACTTGGGCAGATGACAAAAGGAGCATGAAGAAAAGAGATGGATTTCGTTCCTAAAAAAATGTTTTTCACAAACGGGGTAGGCACCCATAAAACGGAGCTTCGCTCCTTCGAGCTGGCCCTGCGCGACGCAGGGGTCGAGAAATGCAACCTTGTGCATGTCTCGTCGATACTCCCGCCCCAGTGCAAGATAATCTCCCGCAAGGAGGGCGTGGGCCTTCTTAAGCCGGGAGCCATAACGTTCTGCGTCATGGCCCGCATAGCCAGCGACGAGCCTCACAGGCTTCTGTCCGCGTCCGTCGGTTGCGCGATACCGACAGACAGGAAAAGCTACGGCTATCTTAGCGAGCATCACGCATACGGGCAGACGGACAAGTTCGCGGGCGACTTCGCCGAAGACCTTGCCGCGGCCATGCTCGCTTCCACGCTTGGCGTGGAGTTCGACGAAAACGCCTCGTGGGACGAGAAAAAAGAAGTGTTCAAGATATCCAACAGGATAGTAAAGACGAGGAACACGACTCAGTCCGCTATTGTAAAAAACAGCTACACGACTGTGGTGGCGGCGGCGATTTTCCTGTTGTAATTTCCAGAAATAACGCTGGCGGGGTGTTTATCACCCCGCCGTTTTTGCTTGTCGGGGCGAGTGATTC
>JADGAO010000261.1 GCA_015231995.1 Nitrospinota bacterium
TTGTGAGGGTTGAACGCTTTGGCAATCTCCACCGCCATCTGACGGATTTCGGAAAATTCCGCCCTTTCCGGTTTCCAACTTTTCAGATCTTCGAGCGTCATCCCGTCTATGGATTTCATGTCCCGCGCCTCTGATTTATGGATATCTTTTCAGAAAACCATTCTACCATCTAATCAATCACCGCCTCCAGAGCTTGGCTCACGGTCTCCACACGCACTATTTCTATTCCCCCTATCCCCGTCATCGCCACGCGGGTCTTGGGGATTACCGCGCGTTTGAATCCGAGTTTCGCCGCTTCGTTCACCCGCGTTTCGATCTGCTGGACGCTTCGCACTTCTCCGCCAAGGCCGACTTCGCCTATCACCACGGTTTTGGAATCCACCGCCACGTCGCGGAAGCTGGAGACTATCGAAACCGCCACGCCCAGGTCTATCGCAGGCTCTTCCACGCGCACGCCGCCGGCCACGTTGACGAACACGTCCTCGCCCATGATGTGGTATCCGGCGCGTTTTTCGATTATCGCAAGCAGTATCGCCACGCGGTTCGGGTCCACGCCCACCGTCGTCCTTCGCGGCGATGGATAGTTGGTGGAGGCGACCAGCGCCTGTATCTCCACCAGCAGGGGCCGCGTGCCGTTGATGCACGCCACCACGACCGAGCCGCTCACCGCGCCCGGTTTTTCGGACAAAAATATTTCCGACGGGTTGGTTATCTCACGCAATCCCTCGCCCTTCATTTCGAACACGCCGATCTCGTTGGTGGAGCCGAACCGGTTTTTCACCCCTCGCAATATGCGGAACGGGCTTCCCTTCTCCCCCTCGAAATAAAGCACCGTGTCCACCATATGCTCCAGCAGGCGCGGCCCGGCTATCGCCCCGTCTTTGGTGACGTGTCCGATTAAAAACATCGGGATTCCGCTCCGTTTGCACACGTTGAGCAGTCGCCCGGCGGCCTCCCGCACTTGCCCTACCGTGCCGGGGGCGGACGGCAGGTCTTCGGTGTATATCGTTTGTATGGAATCTATCACCACCATGCTGGGCCGTATCCGCGAGATGTGGCGGATGATCTCCTCCACGTTCGTCTCCGGCAGGACGAGCAGGTTGTCGGACAACAACCCAAGCCGCTCGCCGCGCATTTTTATCTGGCTGGGCGATTCCTCCCCGGAGACATACAGCGTGGGCGCGATTTTGGCTATCGCCCCGGCCACTTGCAAAAGTAACGTTGATTTGCCGATACCCGGGTCGCCGCCGACGAGGGTTAGTGAGCCTGCGACTATCCCTCCGCCAAGCGTCCTGTCCAGTTCGCCTATGCCGGTCGGGAACCGTTCCGCGATATCCATCGTGACGCTGGTGATGGCGACAGGCTCGTCCGGCCCGGCCTGATCCACCCATTTTCGTTTGCTGGTGGAAGGGCTTGCGGAGACAAGACGCTCTTCGCTGAACGTGTCCCAATGGTTGCACGACGGGCATTTGCCAAGCCATTTGCCGCTCTGGTAGCCGCATGATTGGCAGATGAAAGCGACGGAACTTTTATTGGAGGCCATACGCCCCCCTTTTATGGAGCCGTAGCCGGGGGCGCGGCGAGGATAGAAAATGTAAGCCGGATATAGTCATGGAAGCGGATTATATCCCAGCGGCGCATATTTGCCAAAAACCATTTGTTCCGCAACGCGAGGGCATAAAGTCTGGAAAAAGGTGTAAAATAAACGCTGTTTGTTAATAACAGTTATTTTCTGGAACCGCCGGATGGACAACAAAGAAAAGCGAAAATATTCACGCGACGATCGGTTTGCTGGAAAGCCTGTCGAAGCGGTTGTTGAAGATGGAGGGGGATATAAACCCATATCCGGCGCGGTGTTGGTCAACCATTCGCCCGGCGGATTCCAGGTCACTGCGGAGATGAGTCCGAACCTGGCCATGGGCAAGGTTGTAGTGCTCTTTGTAAACAAGGAACATTCCCCCGAAAAAAAACGTTTTGAATCCGTCATTGTCTGGATGAGCGAAAACGACGGGAGGATCAGGTTAGGTTGCGAATTCACATACCCGATTGTGGGACTTCATTTTTAGCCTTTACAGCTTGCATAATGCGCCAGCCGCGATGAGCCTGATTTTTACCATGTGTCTCAGAACTTCATTTTTCATTTCACTTCAAGTTAGATACTTAGGAAGCGTTACAGCGGCTCCGCTATCGGATATGTTTGAGCTCAAAAAGGAGGCTTGCTTGGAAGCTCTTAATAAGGCGTTGGCTCTGGCAATACTGCTGGCGACGGTTTGTATTCCTTTAACCTCCGGAAAAGCGTTTGCGCAAAAAAACAAAGTTGCGCAAAGAGCGGTAACTCCGAGAGGAGATTTATTGCCTGAAGAAAAAGAAGCGATAAAGGTTTTTCAAAAATGCTCTCCATCAGTTGTGTACATAACCACCCTTACCCTCTCGCAAAACATTTTTTCAAGGAACGTATTTGAAATTCCCAAAGGAACAGGGTCGGGTTTTATCTGGGATACTAACGGGCATATCGTCACCAATTTCCATGTGGTCGAAAATTCCAACAAAATAGAAGTCACGCTTCATGGCGGTGCGAAGATGAATGCGGATATTGTGGGAGTGGCCCCTGATAAGGATATCGCGGTATTAAAGATATCCGCGCTGCTGACAACATTGAAGCTGATTGATATCGGCGACGCTAACAGCCTGCTTGTAGGGCAAAAGGTCTATGCGATCGGCAATCCCTTCGGGTTGGACAGCACGATGACGTCAGGCATTGTGAGTGCGCTGGGGAGGGAGATTGTCTCCATGACGGGTAGGCCGATACAGGGCGCCATCCAGACGGACGCCGCTATCAACCCCGGTAATTCAGGCGGCCCACTTCTTGACAGCGCAGGGCGGTTGATCGGCATAAACACCGCAATTTACAGCCCATCTGGCGCAAGTTCTGGTATCGGTTTCGCCTTGCCGGTGGAGATTGTAAACCGAGTGGTTACGGAGCTTATAGTCAACGGAAGGATTATCCGTCCCGGCATCGGAGTTTCCATCGCCGCCGACGATATAAACGCGCGCCTTGGAATTGAGGGTGTTTTGATAACGCGTGTATTTCCCGAAACCCCCGCCCATAGCGCCAAATTGCGCGAAACGATCCAAAGAGGGAGCGAGTTGATTTTGGGGGATATCATCGTTTCTGTTGACGGAAAGGCTATTCATAAAGCGAATGACTTATACAATATATTCGACAATGCGCGTGTAGGGGATGTTGTTAAGCTGGGCATTCTTCGAGGTAAAAAGACTCTTTTCATTCAGCTTAGACTTGAGGATATTCACTGATCGCAGATTTTTATAATAAAAAACGGCGGAGCGTTTTACCCGCCCCGCCGTTTATGAAAAGTCCAATCAACCGCCGCTATTCCGGCGGGCGTTAGCTAAACTACCTCCAACTCGGAAAAGAAATAGGCTATCTCCCTGGCCGCAGACGTTTCGGAATCGGAGCCGTGGACGGAGTTTTTCTCCAAATCCACCGCCAGTTCTTTACGTATGGTGCCGGGCGCGGCGTTGGCGGGGTTTGTGGCCCCCATGATGTCGCGCCACTTGGGTTGAGCGTTCTCGCCTTCTAGCACGGCCACCACGCAAGGGCCGGACGACATATAAGACGTCAGGTCGCCGAAGAAACCCCTTGCGCTATGTTCGGCGTAAAACCCTTCCGCCTGTTTTTTGGTGAGATGAAGGCGCTTCATCGCAACCACAGTAAGCCCGGCGTTTTCCATCCAGCTTATTATCTTGCCCGTGAGCTTGCGCTCCACCGCGTCGGGCTTTATTATCGCAAACGTTCTAGACATCGCTTTTCTCCCTGGAGTTCAAATCATAAGGTAAGGGAAGAATGATACTCCGGCCCGGCGCGGATTTAAAGCCTGTTTATTTGAAAAGGCGTTTTGAGATCCGACTTTTTCAATAACTCGGCCACCCTGCGTTTCACTTCATCGCGGGTTGCGCGGAATTGCGACATTAGCTCTTCTTCACTTCCCTGCGCCCTGGCGGGATCGTTGAGGGGCCAATGAAGCTTTTTCACGCCGGGTGGCGCCGCTGGGCAATGCTCATCGGCATGGCCGCAAACAGTGACG
>JADGAO010000262.1 GCA_015231995.1 Nitrospinota bacterium
GCTTCGCCTCAGAATGACAAAAAGCGTTGCTCAGTATGACAAAAATACCTTCAGAATGACAACGTGGCGTCCTGCGGCTCTCAAACAACCCGCCAAGCATGAATCGGCGCAAAACCGTCACGGCCACTTCCTGAACATCTTGTCCCGCCCTTTTTTGACGGGGCCGAGCACGAGGGCCGTATATTGCCGGCCGTCGAGAAGCGACTCGGCCAGACCGCATACGCCGCGCTCGTCAACCTCGTTTATCTCTTCTATCATCTCATCGCGGCTCAACGCCTTGCCGTAATACATCTCTTGCAGGGCCATCTGGCTCATACGCGCGTTGGGCGATTCAAACGACATCTTCAGCGCGCCAACGCTCATGGATTTGGCCCTCACAAGTTCCTCGTGGGATGGAGGATTTTTAATTATCCCTTCCATCTCTTCGAGGGTGGCGGACCAGACCTTCTCCAGCAAGTCTGGCGCACATGCGGCGTATATGCCGAAAATCCCGGTCTCCACATACTGTTCGAAAAAGCTGTGGATCGAATAGACCAGTCCCATCTCTTCGCGTATTTTCTGGAACAGGCGCGACGACGCCCCGCCGCCGAGTATAGTGTTGAGTATCGCCATCTGGTTGCGTCTTCTGCTTGCCATACGCACGCCGGGAACGGACAGGACGATGTGGGCCTGCTCCAGCGGTTTGTTGACGATCTGTCCGCCGGTTTTAATCTGCGGAGGAGACGACGGGCGTTCGATAGGCGCGCCCTGCCCCATGCCGCCAAACCGCCGTTCGACAAGTTTCTTCATCTTCTCCAGCGTCACGTTCCCCGACGCGGAAATAAACAACCGGGGCGGGCGATAGAAGATGTCCCGGGCGCGGACTATATCGTCCCGGGTGATGGCGTTGACCGTCTCTTCGGAGCCGGTGATGGGCCGCCCAAGCGGATGGCCGGGCCAGCGCAGGGGATAGAGCCTGTCGAAGATGCTTTCGGTGGGGTTATCCTCCCCCATGCGTATCTCGTCGAGGATGATCTGACGCTCTTTTTCGATTTCCTCTTCAGGAAAAACAGAGTCGAGCGTCAGATCCGCCACAAGGTCGAACGCCTGATCGAGGCGCTCGCCGAGAACATGGGCGATATAAGCGGTAGTCTCGCGGGAGGTGAACGCGTCCACGTTCCCGCCGAGTTCGTCTATCTCAACGTTGATGGCGCGCGCGCCTCGCCCGGCCGCGCCCTTGAAAACAAGGTGCTCCAAAAAGTGGAACAATCCCGCCTTATCGTCCGGCTCGTCACGCGACCCGGCGTTGATCCATATCCCGAAGGAGACGGACCGAAGATACGGAATGTTCTCGCAGACTATTTGGACGCCGTTAACGGCGGTTGTTTCTATCACCCCTCCCGCCCGGCCCAGGACGCCTCTCGCCTCCACGGTCGCCGCCACGATCGCCACGGTCGGCCCCGCTTCTGGCCGGCTTCTCCTCTTCTTCCACTCCCTTTTCGGACATGGCCTCTCTGCGGGAGAGACGTATCTTGCCGGAGTTGTCTATCTCCAGCACTTTCACCAGCACTTCGTCGCCCATGGAAAGAATGTCGGAAACCGAGCCTACGCGGTAGTTGGCCAGCTCGCTTATGTGGCACAACCCCTCGGTGCCGGGGAATATTTCGATGAACGCGCCGAAATCCACAATCTTTTTCACAGTGCCGACGTATATCCTGCCCGCCTCCGCGTCCTGCGTGATGGCGTTGATGAGCCGCAATGCGTGGTCGAGCGACTCCTGATTGTTGGTGGCGATGATGACGGAGCCGTCGTCTTCGATGTCTATCTGGCAACCGGTTTCCGCGACGATGCCGCGGATGACTTTGCCGCCCGGCCCGATGAGGGCGCCCACCTTGTCGGTGTTTATCCTTATAGTGTGCATGCGGGGCGCGTTCTTGTTAAGCTCTGTCCTAGGTTTGGAGATGGTCTCGTCCATCTTGCCGAGGATGAAAAGCCTACCCTCTTTGGCCTGATCCAACGCCCGGCGCATGATGTCAACGGGAAGCCCTTCTTCGATCTTGATGTCCATCTGGACGGCAGTGATGCCTTTGCGAGTTCCGGCCACCTTGAAATCCATGTCGCCGAGGGCGTCTTCCATGCCAAGTATGTCGGTAAGTATGGCTGTTTTATCGCCTTCCTTGACCAATCCCATCGCTATTCCGGCGACGGCGGCCTTTATCGGCACGCCAGCGTCCATCAGGCACAACGACGTGCCGCAGACGGAAGCCATGGACGATGAACCGTTCGACTCGAGTATCTCCGAAACGGCGCGTATCGTGTACGGGAACTCCTCCTGCGAAGGAAGTACAGGCTCGATGGCCCGCTCGGCCAAAGCTCCGTGGCCGATCTCTCTCCTGCCGGGGCCGGAGACCCTTTTGACTTCGCCAACGCAGAATGGCGGGAAGTTGTAGTGCAACATGAAACGGCTTGCGACGCGGCCTTCCAGCCGCTCCTGCATAAGCTCGTCTTTGCCTGTGCCGAGCGTCGCCGTGACCAAAGCCTGCGTCTCGCCCCTGGTGAACAGCGAAGAACCGTGCGTCCGGGGAAGCGCGTCCACCGCGATTGTTATTTTCCTTATATCCTTGGGGCCGCGTCCGTCCACCCGGAGGTTTTCCTCCAGAGCCATCCTGCGCATGAAGGCGCCCTGGAACATTTCGTACCCGGCCTTTAAGCCCGCCTCGTTGATCTCCGAACCTTCCGGCAAACCGGCGAGGATTTCGGCGACGACGGAGTTGCGCATGTCTTTTAGCTCTTTGGCGCGTTCCGCCTTGGCTCCCGATAGAAGGGCCGTGCGGAACTTGGCCGGATCAACCTTTGCGGTAACAAGAGCAAGCTCTTTGCTCCTGTCCGGCATGGAGACGGTTATTTTCTGTTTACCGGCCTTTTTGACCAGCTCTTTCTGCATGGCGCATATCTTCTTTATCCAGACATGGGCGAACTCGAGAGCAGACACCAGGTCGTCTTCCATTATCTCTTTGCCGCCGCCTTCAACCATGACGATGGACTCTTCCGTACCGCTGACGATAAGGTTGATGTCGGTGTCGGCCAACTGTTTGATTGTGGGGAAAAGGACGAACTGGCCATCCGCCCTGCCCACCCGCACGCCGGAGACCGGGTTGAAGAAGGGCGCAGGCGATATCGAAAGGCACGCCGAGGCCGCAGTGATGCACTGCACGTCCGCCTCGTTCTCGTAGTCGAACGAAAGCGGATGGATGATGATCTGCGTCTCGTTGAAATAGCCTTCCGCGAACATGGGGCGAATGGAGCGGTCGGTCAGGCGCGAGGCGAGCGTCTCTCTATCCGAGGGCCTGGCTTCTCTCTTGAAAAAGCCGCCGGGAATACGCCCCGCCGCAGACATCCTGTCCCTGTAATCAACAGTGAGGGGAAGAAAATCGGTATCGTCGGTTCTCGGTTTGTCTTCCATGGAGACGGCGGAGAGAATCATCGTCTCTTCCAGCCCTACGACAACCGACCCTGCCGCCTGTTTGGCCAGAACGCCGGTCTCTATGAAAAGCGTCTTCCCGCCTATGTCAAGTTCCACTCTTTCAGCTTGCATTTCTATATCCCTATTCTTTGTGTGTGCGCGTGGACAATCCACGTTCGCGGAATAATATCGTTGTTTTCATGGCTTTAGGATTCGGACGCGCACAACCGCCAGCCCATGGCAGGATGGTGTTGTGGCGTCGTCATTCTGAAGGATTGCGATTGGAACCCCCGAACCAGGCTTAACGCCTGATGCCGAGAGTCTCGATAAGGCCCTTGTAAGCGTCGAACCTTTTCTTCTTGATGTAATCGAGCAGGCCCCTGCGCTTGCTGACCATCTTAAGAAGGCCCAGACGCGAATGATGATCCTTTTTGTGCGTCTTGAAATGCTCGGTGAGCGTGGTGATCCTTTCGGAAAGAACGGCTATCTGCACTTCCGGGGAGCCTGTGTCGTTTTCGTGAGCGCGGAATTTCCCCATGATTTCCTGCTTCCGCTCTTTAACTAGAGCCATGTTCCATCTACCCTTAAAATGATCTTTGTTTTTGTTTTTCTCATACAATCCGATAATT
>JADGAO010000263.1 GCA_015231995.1 Nitrospinota bacterium
GAATTCCAGAAGGCGTTGGAAAGCCGACCGGACGGCCATTTCGTGGGATACGCCCAGTCGGTTGAACTCGGCGAGTGTGGCGTAGTATTCGCCGATTTGTTTGCTTGATGGTTTCAATTCCAACATGGGCATGATTTTGCCATAAAAGTGAAGCGGCTCGTCAAAAAAGTCCATGTGGGGGTTTAACCCCCCGGCGCTTTGCGCCACCCCTTTTTAAGGGGGGCGCCCCCTCCGGCGCGAAGACGCGCCACCCCTCCTTATTAAGGAACATTTGCGTAAGTCGTTGACCGATGCTCCAGCCCCCTCTCCCGCGCCATATCGCGGGAGAGGGTTGGGGTGAGGGCCACAAACAGTGTTTAAGTTTGAACTACGTTTCGCTCGTATTATTGAGAACTGCTTGCAACCCCTCACCTGGCGCAAAGCGCCTTCCTCTCCCCGCAAAGTTGGCGGGGAGAGGGTAAGAAGTTAATCGTTGACTTATGCAAAGCTCTTCTTATTACGGGGAGGGAAGGATGCCACCCTCACTACGCCCGACAAATGCACAAGAACATCCTGAACAGCGTTTTTCAAATCCCTCATCCTTTTCAAGTCCCTCAAGTCTTTCAAGTCTTTCAAGTCCATCAAGTCTTTCACCTGCTGTTTCCAGCGCAAACGCTTTGGGTTATCCTGCATACCAGCATGTTGGATAAAGGAACATGATGAGAGGCGAGATTGATATTGCCTGTGGCCGCCAACCACGGAAGCCCAACCTAAGAGCGGGGCGGCTCGTTCGCAGGCGAGCTTTGCATAGGCGCAAACCGCATTTCAATGCACAGGAACATACCGGATTAAGGTGTGTTATATTACTTAAGATTAACCTGTTTGATCAAAGATAATGCGAATTGATCCACTGCACATAGAAATCCCAAAAGACGCGATTGACAAGCTCGTGGAGCAGTACAAGTGCTCGCCGGAAGACGCGGTGCGCGCCTATCTTGCCGCTAAAAACGAATCGGAGAATGCGTTTCAGGGCACGCTCGATGACATGCTGGGCGAACCGGCGACATCGGAAACCGTAAAGCCCTCCATCCACACTCCGCTGGAAATAAAAAACCATCTGGACAAGTATGTAATCGGGCAGGAAGACTATAAAAAGCGCCTCTCCATCGCCGCCGCCTATCATTTTGCGCTGGTTCAGACGCTTAACAAATCCCCCGACAAAGCCGCCAAAGTAAAACGATTCCGCAAGAAAAACACTATCATCTCCGGTCCGTCCGGCTCCGGCAAAACGTATTGCGTGGAGATATTGGGCGACCTGCTGGAGGTGCCGACGCTCATCATAGACGCGACCGACTATACGGAAGCTGGGTATGTCGGCAAAAGCGCCGACGACATGATCCGGGAGCTTATCCAAATGGCTCCCGGCGCAAGCAAGCATGACAAGGCGGATTTTGTCGAGAAAAACGGCGGCCTTATCTTCATAGACGAGATAGACAAAAAAGCCAAAGACGGCAAGGTCATCGGCCACGACATATCCCGCGAGGGGTTCCAGCGAGCGGTGCTTAAACTCATCGAGCGAAAACATATCTCCGTCGAGGACCCGATGAGTCCCGCCGGGCAGATACAGGAGCTGTTGAGTCATCAACGAGGACAGGGACAGGCGAAAAGCAAGGGGGTTATCTCCACGGAAAACGTGCTTTTTGTTCTTGGCGGCTCGTTTCAGAGAATGGGCGACGACCTGGAGGGGATCGTCCGCAAAAGGCTGGAGAGAGGCGCCGACAGGTTTCGAGAAGACGGTTCGTTCACGATACGCGGGTTCAACACGAACGACGCGAAGAGCGACAAGAAACATTATAATTATTACCGTGAGGCGGACGCAGACGACTATATCCGGTTCGGCCTCATACCGGAGCTTGTGGGAAGGGCGCCGGTTCGCACATACGTCAACGCCCTTTCCAAAAACGACCTGATACGGATAATGACAAAGACCGAGGATTCCATAATAGACCAGTACAAGCTGGAGTTTTCTCTGTTCGGAATAGACCTGACCTTCACCGAAGATGCGCTCATGTGGATAGCGGAACAGGCGGAAAACCACAAGACCGGCGCACGGGCTTTGATATCCGTTTTCGAAAACACGCTTACGGACTTCCAGTTCGAAATGCCGGGAACCAACTTTCGGAAACTAAATATTACGCGCGAGATGTGCCAGTCGCCAAAGGACTGGACGCTAAAGATGCTGGCGCGGTCGCCTTTCGTTGACTTCATCGGCAAGTTCCGCAGCGATCACGGCATAGAGCTTAACTTCACCGAACAGGCGGAGCGGGAGATAGAAAAATACGCGCAGGATAACGGCATGCCCCTCTCCGCCGCGCTGGGAAAACTCCTGCAGGGCGCGGCCGCATTGAACTATATGAACTGGCAGGAGCCGTTCACCATCACGGAAGAGGCTGTGGATAACCCGAAATATTTCGATGAGCTGTACGTGAAGTGGCATAAGGAAAAGATGGAGAAGCAGACACGCAAAGAAGAGAGTTGACTACAAAACGGAAGGTACGCGATGCTCCATTACAACGGACCGTTTATCGGAGGCGTGATGGGGCGAAGCCTCACTATCCAGCCCGCAAAATCAGCTCCAGCCTGCTTCTAATACCTGTCCGTTTGTAAATGTTTTTGATGTGCTGTTTGACGGTGGAAGCCATTATCCCCAGCCTTTTGGATATCTCTTCGTTGCCCAACCCGCCGGCCACCATCTCCAACACCTGCCGTTCCCTGCTTGATAGCGAATGGAATATGCGATCTGCCCTGGCCATCCGCCAATCTCCGTCCGACATTGCGAAGCCCCCGGCTATTTCAAATCTCAAATCGGCTTTTCCCCCGCCTATCAACGTATGAGGAGCGGGTATGGAAAGCCCCATCGCACGGCCCAACCGCAGGCAATAACCGGACAGCCGCAGTTCCATCGCCGATATCTCGCTTAATAACGATTTTGCGGCTTGACGCCAGATATTAGCCTGAATGGAAATGACATAGGCAGACGTGTCTTTTCCTGGTTTGGAGAAACTTCTCACCATCAGCGCCCCAGCAGGTTCAAGCCCTAAAAGCTCTGCGCCCATCCGGCGGATTACGAGCCGAGCTACGGAAAGGCTTGCAAAATCTAGAGAAACCTCCCCACCCACTTTTATGTCGAGCCCCTCTTCGCCAAAATCAAGCCCATCCATAGAACGGTCAACCAGCTCCCTCAAGTGCACCTTCGCTTCCCACCTGCCCGTCGTGGATACTTTTATGGGGCGGCTTTCACCCTTCTCCTTGTAACCTGGCAAAGATAAAATTTCTCCCAAAGCCGCATGAGCCTCCACAGGGTCGATAGCAGAGCCGTTTGTGTAAAAAGCGACTGTGGAACCTCCATGTTTTTCCAAGACAGCCGCCATGACGAGCTTTGACAACGGAGTAACGCGCGGGATGGCGCACTTACCTTTAGTGACTGGATAATGGGAGCAATTCACGCAATTGGCCAATTCCCCAAACGGGGCAAAAGAGCATGACGCTTGGAAGGCAGATTCCCGACTCCCGCCATGCAGGCTCGACATGGCTGGATTGATCAGCAAAAGCTTGCCGGATGAGTCAATCAAGCAAGCCGGAAATGAAAGTCCGTTTAGCAAACCGCTTATTCTCACTATCCCAACCTACAAATACAGATCGCCGGAGACGGGTCATCTTTACATAATATTGCAACATACATGATAATGCTTTTTTTTACAAGCCGAAAAATGGAAACCCTGCCTGATAATGGGTTACAAGTTGAGCAGAGAGCCTATCAGAATGATATTCGACACAGTTTTCTGTCTACCCGGAGCTGCATCCTTGATTCTGCGGAGCAGTCATCTGGCCGTTGCCCGGGATGGTGGTGATGATCCCGTTCGCGTCAATCTTGCGGATGCGGTTGTGCGCCCTTTGCCGCCATACTGCGGGAAGTAAAGCGCGTTGTCGGCTCCGATAGCCATTCCGCCGGTATAATGGAACACTACGCTGGTGGCGGGCAGGCCGTCGCCGGGGAATACGGCGTTCGCCGCAGAGCTA
>JADGAO010000264.1:0-1905 GCA_015231995.1 Nitrospinota bacterium
CCCCGTGCGCCTGCGCCGCGTCCCACACCACTTTGAGGTTGTGTTTTTTTGCGAAGGCGCACACCGCGTCAACGTCGCACGGGTTTCCGAAAAGATGCACCGGCGATATGGCGCGGGTTCTGGCGGTGACTTTGCGTTCCGCGTCCGCAAGGTCTAAAAGGAACGTCTCCGGGTCAACGTCGCAGAAGACAGGTTTGCCCCCCGCCATCGCCACCATGCTCGCCGTGGCGATAAACGTGAACGACGGGACGAGCACCTCTTCCCCCGGTTTTAGAAAAGTCATATACGCAAGGTGCAGGGCCGTCGAGCCGTTGGCCGACGTCACCGCGCATTTCGCGCCAACCTTCTTCGCAAAGTCCTTCTCGAACATCTCGCACTCCGGCCCTTGCCGGAACTGGCCCGACCGCAAAACCTTTATGGCCGCGTTTATTTCGTTTTCCGAAAGGTTCGTGTCCGCTATCTGAATGATCTTCACCTCATGTTTCCTTTAAGGGCCGTAACGGCTTCAAACAACAAAATCGAGTCATGGATCGAGCTTTTGGCCGCCGACGATCCCATCCTCACAGACCGCACGAACGCGGCCATCTGCGCCTCGAAAATATTAATATATCCAAAATTGACAGGCGTCCTGCCCGCCGGATAACCGGCCGCAGGCTCTTCGCAATAAACGTAAGAAGGAACCTCCGGCTGTATGGAGCCGAAGAACGAACCGTTTTCCCCCTCCACCTCCACATACTGCGAAAAGGATGGCGTCAACAGGTCGGACTGGACGAACACCTCCACCCCGTTTTCCATCTTCAGCCGCGCCAGGACGAAATCCTCCCCGTCCACTTTTTCCAGTTTCCCGCCCACAGGGCGCTCCGGGCGGATGAGCATGTTCCCCAGCAGTTGCGCCTCCTTGACCCTTCCGAAATACCATATCGCAAGGTCAATCATATGCACCATCATCTCGTTCATCGCGCCGCCGCCGGACGCTTTCATATGCTTCCACGCCTGATGCCCGCCGCGCCCGCCGAGCCGCAGGAACGCGTATGTGATTTTGCCAAGCACGGCGCTGTGGCCGGTGGATGGGACGTCTTCGAACAACCGTTTGCCAAGCTCGAATATCGGCGAGAACCGGTAAACGTAACCGACCATCCCGGCGAGTTTTTTCTGGTCGGCCACCTGCTGGATATCCCGCGCCTCCTCCATCGTTTCGCACAACGGTTTCTCGCAGAAGAAACTTTTCCCGGCGTTGAGCGCGTCGCGTATCAACGGCGCGTGCGACGGCGTGGGGACGCATATGTCCACCGCGTTTATCGAGGGGTCTCTGAAAATCTCCTGCGGGTCGTTGACGTATGCCAACCCCTCTTTTCCCGCAAGCGTCCGCGCCGTCTGCGTCTCCGTATCGCCGAGGATCACCGTCACGCCGGGGATTTTCTTGAAACCGCTGATGTGTTTCACGGCCTGCTTGCCGCACCCGATAAGGCCGATCTTCACGGGCTTCATTTCAGGTATTTCCTCCACGACAGCGCCATGTTTCTCTCCTGCAGTTTCGCGGGCAGGGGCGAAACCTTTCCGGGAACGCCCTTCACGAAACTTCTCGGCGGCACGTCTTTCGTCACCACCGCGCCCGCCGCCACGAAAGAGCCTTCGCCAACCCGCACCCCCGGTAGCACCACCACCCCGCCGCCGAGCGTCACATCGTCTTCGATAATCGGGCCGACCGGGTTGTAATCGTCGCGCATCTTCAGCGGATATTTGTCGTTCAAAAGAGTCACGTTGGGGCCGAAGAAAACCCTGCTCCCGATTGTCACATGCGTGCAGATGTAGCAGTTGGATTCTATCTTCACGAAATCGGCGATGGTCACGTTCCCGTCAATAACGGTGTTCGTGCCGATGACCACATGGTTTCCGATGGTCGTG
>JADGAO010000264.1:2250-4050 GCA_015231995.1 Nitrospinota bacterium
GCCTCGGCGGGGTTATCGAACAGACGGATAATCGCATCGGCCACCGCCTGCGGATCGCTCGTGTCAACCAGAACTCCGCAATCGGCCTCGCGTAAAATTTCCCCGGCCTCGCCGAACACCGGCCCTATTATCGGCGCGCCCGCCTGCATGTAGGTGAAATATTTGCGCGCCGTGCCGGACGATATCTGGCCGTAATGCAGAACCGGTTGAAAAAGCGCCAGGCCCACCATCGCGTTCTTCGCGTGGGCCAGCATTTCCCGGTACGGCATGAACTCGAAAAAGCGTATATTTTCACCTACTCCAAGCGATTCGACCAGCCTGTTTATTTCCCGCGCGTCGTCTTTCATCGGGCCGATAAAAACGAACAAAACGTCGGGATGCCGTTTTTTCACCGCAGACACGGCTTCCAGAGCCACCCGCAGGCCCTTTTCCTTCATCAGGCCGCCGACGAACGATACCGCTTTTTTTCCTTTGTAGATGCCATTTTCCAGCGCGCGGGTCTTCTCTTCGTCGGGGTCGTCGGCCTTATCCGGCGTGTTCCACAACACCGCGACATTCCCGTTCCAACGCTCGAAATGACGCGCAAGCTGTCCCTCTTTTGTGTCAATGACCGTCACGCCATCCACAAACCGCGCCAACACGCCTTCGATAACGTTTATGAATCCGCGCGCGACCGGCGCCAACGCCCCGAAGTAGAGAGACATGCCGAAAGCGTACATCTCCGCCGAATCGTAAACTTTTTTGGAGCCGCGTATGAACAACGCCAGCGGCAGGATTGCAAGATGGGTTATGAAAACTATCTCCGGCTCGCCCGAATCTTTCAACGCCCGCAAGACTGCGCGGTAATAGGCGCCGAGCGCGAAAATTATTTTCACGCTCCATGTGGGCGCCTTCACGTTCACCCATTTCACATCGCGCCCGCCCATGGCCTGCGCCTCCCGCTCCACCGCGCCGCCCTTGCGGTTCCACGCGATGAAGCTCGTTTCGTACCCTCTTTTTTCAACCGCCCTGGCCAGCAGGTTCTGGCGCGGCGTGGGCTTGTCGTAAAAAAGGATGAAGACCGCTTTTTTCGTCATTCGGGTTCACTCACGCCAAAAGGATAGCTTTGCATAACCAAACGATTTCCACTCTTTGTCATCCTGAGGGAGCTCCTTCTTCGCTTACGCTCATCAGGACAAGCTCTGGCGACCGAAGGATCAAAACAAAAACAGATTCTTCGCTGGCGCTCAGAATGACAATATTACGAACGTGATGGATTTTACGAACATCTCCTTTTGTTAAGAAAGTTTGCATAACTCCCAAAACGCCCCATAAATTGATGCTCGGCGGGGTGTTCTTCACCCAGCCGTCTTTGTTTATCAAAGTGTCTTAAGATCAGGAGTCCGAGGTGAAGAACACCTCGGACAGCAACAACAGCAACAAGGGTATTTTGCAAAACCCCTCCAATGTCTTGATGCCGGGCCGTAAATACGCGAATATGTCACCTGCTACGATTAACATGAACGTTGGCCGGATATATTATCATGTGGGAAAACGAAGAATCGCGGATACGTCGGGTTTACGCCGATCGCGACTCCGGCGGCAAACGTGGGCTGTATCACTGGAGCCGTCCCGACGTATTGCTTAACCAATACCGTTTCCGTTCCGTCTCCGCCTCCATTCTATCGGCCAACGGGTTTGACGACCTTGCTTCCATTAAGGCTCTCGACGTCGGTTGCGGCTCCGGCGGATGGATTCGGACGCTCCTGGAATGGGGAGCGCGCGCGGAAAACCTTTGCGGCGTTGATCTCTTGCAGGATC
>JADGAO010000265.1 GCA_015231995.1 Nitrospinota bacterium
CGTTGCGAGGGCCGCGGGCATGATCCCGGCGCCGGAAGATCAAGAGGAACTGGTGGCGCGGGTCATCAAGCCGGTGTTCGCGCAGGCGCCAGCGGAAGAGGAATATTACACGGAAGAAGAGGTGGATGGGGCCCTGGCGAGGAGCATGACGGTGTTGAGGCTTCGGGCAGAGGCGGAAGCGTGAATATTAACGAGGAGGATTTTAAATGTCACAGTTAGCGGTTGTGGAAAGAGTGGATACACAGGCATCCGCGCCTTTGGAGGAACAGGTCCGCGCGGAGTTGGAGCGGCGGAACCTTTCGCAGAATAAAGCCGCGCAGGAAATAGGTATCTCTGCGACAGCCTTGTCTCAATATCTGGACGGCAAATATTTGGGCGACAAGTCCAACGTCGAGCGGCGGCTGAACCGGTGGTTGGAGGAATACCGGCAAAGAGAAAACCTGAATGGAGGCATCCGGCAGGCTCCCAGGTGGGTAGAGACTCCCACTGGAAAAAGGATACTCAACAAACTTACGCAAGCCCATTACACGCCCACGATGACCGTAATCTACGGCGGGGCGGGGCTTGGCAAAACCAGCTCCATAATGCGGTACAAGGAAACTAACAACAACGTGTGGGTGGTGACCGCCACTCCCGCCAGCGCGAACATCTCCGCGTTCTTCGAAAAGATATCAATGGTCGTCGGCGTAAAGGATGTTTCCTACCGCTCAAATTCCGTCGCGCGGGTGGAGGCGGCGATCAACCGCCACCTGGAAGGACGGGCCGGGTTGCTGATCGTGGACGAGGCGCAAGCGCTTACGGAAAAGGCTTTGGAGGGAGTCCGCTCAATTTACGACGCGCACACAAAACTAGGATTGGCCCTGGCCGGCAATGACCGCGTCTACTCGCGGATGACGGGCGGTAGCAGGACGGCGGTGTTCGCCCAACTGTTTTCGCGGATAGGCGTGCAGATGGATTTGAGGACTGTCACGCCTGGCGATGTGAGGGCTCTGGCGCTGGCTTTTGGGATCGCGGGGGACGCGGAAATAGAGTATCTCGTGAAAATATCGGCGAAGCCTGGAGCCTTAAGAGACGTGGCTTTGACCGTGCAATTCGCGGACAAGCTGGCGGCGGGGCTTGGCCGGGCGGTCACAGTGAAGGAACTGTCGCAGGCATACAAAGAGAGGGGAGGCGCGGCATGACAGGGAAATCGCCGACGACTCCATTGATCGCGCTTATCACGGCGAGCCCGGCAAACACGGCTATTGTCGGCACGATGATTGGGAAAAAATTGACGTTTTGTTTTATGAGGCGAAGAGGCTTCGAGGCTTATTACGCGAAGCTTGCTTTCCCCAACGGCGCAAGGGGTGTCACGTTCCACTTCGAGAACATGAACTGATGAAGATCACGAAAGACGCCGTGCTGAATTGGCTCGCCGATCGCCATGTGGGGCGCGGGAATGGAGTGTCCGCCGATCAGCTTGTTCTGGAAATAACCGGGGAACCAGCGGGGACAAATTCTTTGCGGCTTCTCCGTACGCGCATCGAGGAATTGCGGCGCGACTGCGTGGCGGTGTGCGGCACGCCGGGCACCGGATATTTTTACAGCGAGAATCAGGCAGATATAAACGAGACCTGCGAATGGCTTTACCAGCGGGCCATGACGACGTTAACGCAGGTGTCACGGATGAAAAAAAGGCCGGACCCGAACCTGCGTGAACAGCTGGCCTTGCCCGAACCCGTCATACAACCGGAAGAGGGAGCGGGATTATGAAAATAGAAAACCTTGGTTCTATGAGTTTGGACATGGCTTTGATGGTGGGAAGGTTTTTAAAGGCTTTTGCGACAAATGGATATGTTGATAGCAAAGGGAAAAAATACCTTATAGATAAAAACGGAACGCATTTTAGAATCAGAGGGAATCATGAAAATAAAAAACCTTGAACAAGCTAACGAAGCCCTTCGTGAAATGGCGGAGCTACAGCGTACTTTGGCGGGCGCCGAAGCGGCGTTGAACGGGAAGATTGACTCTCTAAAAAAAGCCTCAATAGAAAAAGCCGCGCCACTGCAAGCCAAGCTTACGGAGCTTGAAAAGGCCATACAAGTTTACGCCGAATACAACCAGGGAGAACTGTTTTTAGATCGCAAAAGCGTGGCTCTTTCCTTTGGTTCATTCGGATTCCGTTCATCCACCGCGTTAAAAACGATGAGCAAGTGGACGTGGGAGAAAGTCCTTTCCGCGCTCAAATCGCTTGGAGGTAAAGGCGCGGTCAGGGGAAGGAAGAGGTGAACCGCGAGACGCTTGGCGCCTGGAAAGATGATGAGCTTGCAGAAGTCGGAGTACAGCGCGTGACAAAGGATGCCTTCTGGATAGAGATCGCCGAACAGGAGATCGGGAAAGAGACGGCGGTATGAACGCCGCCAAAAACTCATGGTCAAAAGCCGCGCACACGGCCGCAGGGAGGCTTGGGCTGTCCGATGCGCAGTACCGGGCCGTCCTTTGGGAAAACGCGAAAGTCAGTAGCTCAAAGGATTTGACATACGAGGGATTCCGCGCAGTGATGAAGGAGTTTGACCGGCTCGTCAATGAGGCGAAGCATAAGCCGCATCCTTCCGCGTTCCGTCCGCGCAATATAAATGCGCAAGATCGCGCGCCACAGTTAAAAAAGATAGAAGCGCTTCTCGCAGAGGCGGGGCGGGAGTGGGAATACGCCCAAAGCATAGCGCGGCGGGTGTGTAAAGTGGACAGGTTGGAATTCTGCAATACGGAACAGCTTGGCAAGGTCATCGCCGCACTTGTTTATGACGCCGGACGGCATGGAAGACGGACAAAATGACAACGGCCACTGATAACCCTAAACAACGCGCGGAAAGCCATTTGAGTTGGGCTACTGGGCTTGCCAATGTCGGGAAAAAACCGGCGTATAGGGTTAGTGAAGTCGCCGCGATTTTGAACGTCCATTTCAACACCGTCAAAAAACTGTGCGATATGTGGGAGCCGGATAGCGCCAACGAGCGCGATGCGCGAGGGTTGGATAGTTATCGCATTGGGCTGGGTGAACATAGGCGGATTCCTTATGAGGCCCTGATTGACTGGTTCACTCGGAACAATAGCTATGAGCGGCAGTACGGCGAACAGCAGGAGCTTTTTAAACTTTGAACATCGAAGATTTTAAAATAAAGCACGGAATCACGGACGCCGACGTGGCCACGGCGCGGCAGGAGATGATACACGCCGCTTTGGAGGCCGAAGCCCCGATTTTCCATACGAGCTATGAAGTGCGAAGAGGGGCGTTAGTGATCGAACTGCACACCGACTTGCCAGAAAAGCGGATAAGGGAGCTTACGGCCAGAGTTAAAGAGAAGTTGGGAACCTGTTTTATGGGCGTTAAAAAGGGGAAGATAAAGGTGGTTTTCGCAAGGGAGGAGATATGAAGATAGAGGGGGTAAAAAGGCTGTGGATAAGCCGTTTAGCGTCCAAGTTCGCCTCTTCACTATCAAGATCGTCACGCCCTTATAACTTCTTGATTATTATTAAATAAACCGAACTTGGACGCTTATTATTAACTTGGACGCAAGGTCTAAGTTCGGAGGGGGTAACTTGGACGCTAAATATCAAGGCAGGGAGGTTTGGAGGGTTGTTATTAGTTGATTGTATGGCTTTTAAACGGTCTTAAATGTGAAGGGTATAAAGAGCTGGTTTTGCAAATCAAGTGTCTTAAAACGAGATTTAAGGCTGAAAGTTGCAAATCAAAAAAATGCGTCCGGCGAGGGGGAATCCTTCGTAACTCCTTTTAATATCGAATCTTCCCGCTTTGTCCCGCTTCATCCCGCTTTGTTCAAATCAAGTGTCCGCTGTGAAGCATGGCGAAATGAGATTAGAAGATATTTGAAGGGAAGGCGAAACTTGGACTGGAATAGTTTAGGACAAACGTCTGAACTTGGGCTCTAGGCGCCCAGAAGCGCCGTAGAGGAGATTATTCCCACCGGTTTACCGTCCGTTTCCACCACGAAATGTTTCACGCCCAACTCCACCATTTTGTGGCGGGCTTCGAAGATAGATGCGCCGCCGT
>JADGAO010000266.1:0-952 GCA_015231995.1 Nitrospinota bacterium
CCCACAAACGGCGGGTTTGATTTGGAGAGCCGCTTCAACTAAAATCAAATTTCAGGTTGATTAACGCAATAGCTGGAAACGGATTTACATGAGCCTCGTCACCGCTTCATCATTAAACTGGAACCTGATACCGGCGTTCCGCGTCATCGGATATTACATCTACGATGCGATGGACAAGGACATCACAAGCGTGAGTGATCTTCTGGTTGATTCGGAGACCCGGCGCCCCCGCTACGTCATGATCGAGGTGGGCGGGTTTTTGAGCATACGCGGGAAGAAGATACTCATCCCGTGGGGCTCTCTCAAGCGTGGCGGCATGTCGCGCCTTAACGTCAACAACATCATGGAAAACGTGCTGGCGGCCCCAAGCCCGATGGACCCGTCGAAACCCACCCGAGTGGAGGAGGAGAGCATCCATCGCCATTTCAACACGGAGTTCTACTGGCTGGAGGACGAGCCAGCCAAGAAAATGGGAGGTTCCGGCAAAATGGGAGTTGGAGAATTGGAAGACGAATGAAGAAAAACAGTCAGTCAGCCGGCAAAGATTATTTGAAGATCGCCCTTTACGCCGTGGCCCTGTTCGGCGTGGCGTTGACCATCGTGACGGAGCTTTCTCACTACTACCAGTGGATACTGGAGGCGTGCGGAGGGGAGAGTAGCGGTTGCGCGGACGTCGCCAGCACGCCTTTCTCGAAAATATTCGGCGTTTCGGTGGCCTACTGGGGCCTGGTCTCCTATGTGGCGTTCATTGTCGCGTTGAGGTATCTGCCCGCGCTTGTCCTGCCTATGGCCGCGTTCATGCTGGGGGCGGAGTTTTACTTCCTCTGGATAATGGCCTCGATAATAAAAATCTACTGCCTTTTCTGCCTTATCCAGTTCGGTACGGTGGTAATCCTGTTTATCGTCACGGTGGCGTGGGCGTGGAAGAGGGCGGGCCTGTTCCCAAAAGAGA
>JADGAO010000266.1:994-3157 GCA_015231995.1 Nitrospinota bacterium
CGTTCGCCGCGCCCGTGAAATTTTCCAGCAAGAAGGCCGAACCGCTCAAAACCGAGATGCTCACCTACGAAGGCGATCCCAAATCCATCCTGAGGGTTGAAGTGTTCTCCGATTACGAATGCGGACACTGCAAAAAAATGGAGCCGGAGATAGAGAAACTGAGGTCTGCCCGGCCGGACATACTCATCGTTTACCGTGATTACATAATCGAATCGCACAGGATATCGCCCGTGGCCGTATCTTACGTCAACGCGATAGCGATGACCAAAGGGCGTGAGGCTTTCCTTACGGCGCGCAAATCGCTTTTCCAGAATCAGGACAGGCTTTACGACTTCCTGCAGATGGCCTTGCCGAGCGTTGTGTTCACCGATGAGTTGAAGGATAAGATAAGCGCGAAGGTCGCCGCCGACAGGAGCGTCGCCACTGCGCTTGGAATATACCAGACGCCGACCATGGTGATATACAGGGGTAGCGAGCTTGTCCAGAAAATCAGCGGGTATACGCAAAGCTCCGAGATAGAGCGGTTTCTCACGAAATGACCTCTCAAGACTCGCTCTGGTCCGGCCAGGAAGCGCTGGAGTATCAGCCAGCGCCCAAACGCGACGGGCGGCTCACGCTCGAGCGTCTGGAGAAAGACCTCAACCCCGAACAGCTTGCGGCCGTCATGCACGGGGAGGGGCCTCTGCTTATCGTGGCCGGGGCAGGCTCCGGCAAGACGAGGGTGCTCACATACAGGATGGCTCGCCTCATAAGCGACGGGCTTAGCCCCAGCAGGATTCTCGCGCTC
Source organism: Nitrospinota bacterium (assembly GCA_015231995.1). Lineage (GTDB taxonomy): Bacteria > Nitrospinota_A > UBA7883 > UBA7883 > JACRLM01 > JADGAO01. The sequence continues at coordinate 1,782 of JADGAO010000266.1, forward strand.
ACCTTCACCAACAAAGCCGCGGCGGAAATGCGGGAGCGGACCCGGGCAATGGCCGGGTACGACGGGGCGGACGCGTGGATATCCACTTTCCACTCAGCGTGCCTGCGGATTTTGCGGCGCGACGCGGAGCGGTTGAACTATCCGAAGGACTTCGCTGTGTACGACGCGCAGGATCAGGATCGGCTCATCAAGCTGTGCATGGCCGAGCTTGGAATTGACGATAAGCTCTCCCCCCCAAGACAGATGGGCGCGATGATATCCGGTTTCAAGAGCAAGCTCAAAGGGCCCAACGATGCCTGAATGGAGCTTAACTCCCGCCACTTCGGGGATTTTTTGCGCCTGTTCGCGCTTTACGACAAAAAGCTCGGCGAATCGCGTTGCATGGACTTCGACGACCTTCTGGTGAAGACCGTCTATTTGCTCAGAAACCATGCGGACGTGCGGGAACGTTATATGACGCGGTTCCGCCACATACTCGTGGACGAGTTCCAGGACACCAACATGGTGCAGTACGAGATGGTGCGCCTGCTGGTGAGCGAGCCTCGCAACGTCTGCGTGGTGGGCGACGACGACCAGTCCATCTACCGGTGGCGCGGAGCGGATATCGGCAACATACTCAACTTCGAAAAAGATTTCCCCAACGCCAGGGTCATTACGCTCGACCGTAACTACCGCTCCACTTCCAACATCCTCTCCGCCGCAAACGCGGTGGTCAGCAGGAATACCGGCAGGCGCGAGAAAAAGCTCTGGACGGAAAACGAGATAGGGGAGAAAATCCGCGTCCACACAGCCGCCGATGAAATGGACGAGGGGCGGTTCGTGGCAAAAACAGTGCTCGATATGGCGCGACGCGATGGGCGCGGGCTGAACAATTTCGCCGTGTTTTACAGGACCAACTCGCAATCCCGCCCGATAGAAGACGCGCTCCGGCGCGAGGGCATTGGCTACAAAATTTACGGCGGCCTCAAGTTCTACGAACGCAAAGAGGTCAAGGACATCCTCGCCTACTTCAAGGCCGCGTTGAACCCGCTGGACATGGTCGCGCTCAAACGTGTCGTCAACACACCGCCAAGAGGCATCGGCCAGGTGACGATCGAGAGGGTCGAGGCTTTCGCAGTATCCGAAGGCAAGACGCTGATGGCCGCGCTGGAGGGGATTGAACTTTTCAACGACTTTCCGCATCAGGCCGCCGCCAAGTTCGCGTCGTTCCGGGATATCCTCGCAAAGGTGCGCGCGCTTGCGCTCTCCCGCACTGCGGCGGACGCTATCGCCGAGGCCTTGACGGTGACCGGGTACATGGACTGGATTTCGAAAGATAACGACGCCGAGGCCATGAGCCGGATGGAAAACCTTAACGAGCTTGTCAACGCCGCAGG
>JADGAO010000266.1:3256-4038 GCA_015231995.1 Nitrospinota bacterium
TGTGAAGCTGATGACCGTCCACGTCAGCAAGGGGCTGGAGTTCCCGGTGGTGTTCGTGACGGGGTTGGAGGAGGACATTTTCCCCCACGCCAGGAGCAAGGACGACCCGATGGGTATGGAGGAAGAGCGCAGGCTGATGTACGTCGCCATGACGAGGGCGCGGGAGCGTCTTTTCCTGACCCACGCTCAGACGCGGCGAGTGTTCGGCTCGGCGCAGGCCAACAGGCCGTCGCGATTTTTAAAAGACATGCCCGACGAATCGTCGTCGTGGGAGGGTAGCGCGCCCAATATTCTGTTCGATGGCGAGAGGCCGGCGTTTTCCAAAACCGCCGGGTCTGGCGGCGGCGGGTGGGAAAACCGACAGCCCGTCCGCTCCATACCTGTTCCGAGGAAAGAGTCCGCGCCAAAACAGGCCGGTTTTATCAAAGCTCCCGCCGCCGCTGTTCCGCCACGCGAGGATGGCGAATTTGCCGCTGGCATGAAAGTGCGCCATCCGTCGTTCCAGGTCGGCATAATCCGTAACGTGGAAGGGAAGGGCGACAACAGCAAGATAACGGTCTATTTCCCACGGTTCGGGGAGAAGAAGCTGATAATGAAATTCGCCAAACTGGAAGCTGTGTAGCCGGACATGCTAAAAGCGTACGCCGCGATTCTGGACGATATAAAAATACAACATACGGTGTTCGCCATGCCGTTCGCGGTGATGAGCGCGTTCATCGCCGCCAGCGGAATGCCGCCGCTTGGCGTTCTTGGGTTGATCATTATCGCGATGGTGTTCGCGC
>JADGAO010000267.1 GCA_015231995.1 Nitrospinota bacterium
CCGTCCTTAAGGAAGAATAAACTCACATTAAAAGACAAGGAGTTCGAGGTGAAGACATCTCGAACAGCGTTTGTTGTTTCTGTTTTACGCCATTTGGCGACAGCCACGAATAGCAAATTTGGCGGCTCTCTAAGCCTTTCATATATTGTAGAATGCGTCCATCGGCAATTTTGGGCGAATGGGATGTGTTTTTGATTTTACCGAAAAGCTGTGTCTGACTCCGACAGGCGCGCAGACGCGCCCTACATCGCTTTCCATCGCGTAATGATCTGGTTCGCCTATGGGGCCGTCGCATTGTTTTTTGCGATCCTCATAACGGCGCTCTCCGGCGTGTTTGCCGTTATTTACTGGATTAATCACGGAAACCTTGCGGAAGCCGTAGGCAATGCCGTCTCCACAGTTTCGGGCGTTGAAGTGGCCATGGACTCGCTTGAAATAAAATCCGGCGGAGATGTGAAAGCCAAAGGCCTGCGGATCAAAACCGCCGACGGTTCCAGAATCTGGATCAACGGCGTTGACGCCAGGTTCAGGCTTGGCTCCCTGTTTAAGGGGAAAATAGCCATCGCCGACCTTTCGCTGGAGAGTCCCACGATAAGCCTTGCGCCCCCTCCGTCCCTCCCAGGGCAACCTCTCAAGCCGTTCAGTCTGCTCATGCCTTCCATTTCATCCCCGGTTCCGATAGAGGTGGAAGCGTTTCGGATGACGGATTTTCTGTTTGAGACACATAGCCGAGCCCAATCGGTCGTGTTAAGCGGGATAGGCGTCAGCTCCAAAGGGCGCGTGGGACCTTACGGCGCCAATATGACGACCTCGATCGTCACCTCCGAGGATTCCACGTTTATCTGGGAAAACGCCGGCAGGACGCTGGAGATGTCGCCCCGGCTCATAGCCACCGTATCGCTTCAGGAATCCGGGGAAATCGCCACGGTGGTTGATTCCGATTTTCTTGTGACGGACGCGCCAGGCAGGTTTAAGGCGGGCGCCCCCCCCCGTCTGAAGACCTCGATAAGGGCGAACGGCGAAATATCGGGGTTTCCCACGGGCAAGGCCTCCGTCTCCATCTGGCTCGATGGCGAAGAGACTGTGGACGCTTCTATCTCGTTGACCGAAATAACCTCAGGGCTTGGATACGAGTTTGTGGCGAAAAAATTCCATCTTCCACTGCAACGTATCTCCTCAACCCTGGCTCCCGAAGATATCAAGATCAACGGTTACGCCGAAATGGCTCCTTTTTCCATGAAGGGTCAGATACTCAACAGCGGAGCCGTCGCCGAGGCGAGCATGTCGGGGGAGGCCCGCCTGCGCCTCTATTATTTTTCCGGTTTTGGAGCGACGTTGCCCAATGGAGGAACCGCCGAGATCAAGTTTGACGACTTCCATATCTCCTCCGGCGCCTACTCCGGCGGTTTCAAGGGAGGCGTCTCGATTCCGAAACTCGCCCGGGAAGGGCTTGCGGTGACCGGCGTTTTCGCCAAGCTCGAAGGGAAAGCGGGGGGCGAAAAAGGCGCGTCCAAAGGGGAGATAACCGTTTCCCTGTTCGCCGCTGGCGTGAAGGACGAAGGGTTGGCCGTTGACGGGGTCAAAGTATGGACACGGGCAGGCGGCGACTTTTTGAAAGGCGATTTCCCCGACGTTTACCTCACTATGAGCGCGCAGGAGAAGATCTCCGTAAAAGCCTCCGGCTATTTTAAAAATTTCGGGCAGTCGTGGCTTAAGGTAAAGGCCGATATAGCCGCGCCGCTGGACAGGATGATCGCCGGGAGGCTACTGCGCCAGTCTCACATCACAATAACGGGCGGAGAGATATCGGGCCTGGTATATCTGGAAGGGGCGTTGGGCAATGATTTCAACGCGCCAAAACTCGCTGTTTCCACCGATATCGGTTTTTCGGATATCTCCGGCTCCTCCAAACCGGCGGGGCTTGACGTCGCCATGCTCAGCGGCTCCTTAAACGCCAAGGCCGCCGTCAACCCGTTGTGGGAGATGACGGACGTTTCCGCAACTCTTGCCGCAATCGCGGAAAAAGTGGAAATCGAAAAAAACTCCGTCGTCGAATATCTGAATCTGGAGTTTAAGATGGCTGGCCCTAAAGTCCCAAACGGATTGCTGGACATCTCCCTCGACGGCTCTGCGGAGCGTTTTTATTCGAAGGAAGCCCTCGAACGGGAGGGTATGCCGCAACTTCCGCTGTCGTTCAATGTTTCGGCGGAGATGGATACCGTCGCGGAAACCGTCAACCTGCGGAACGCATTCATGCGGCTGGGCCAGTCAACCCTGAAGGGGAAGGGACGATATGACATTAGCGAGGCCGGCTTCAAAGGCGACGTTTCCGCCGAAGCGGTGGATTTGAAAAACATATTCGAACTTCTTCCGAAAAAAACACGGGAATCGTTCAAAACGCAGAACCTGGGCGGAGTCCTTGCGTTTACCGCCAGCGGAGAGGGGAAGATTCCAAAATCGTGGAAGAATATCGAGCGCGCGTTACCGTTCGACGTTGCGCTCAACATAAGCCTTAAAGACGGCCTGTTCCACTCCCGCTCTCTTGGGCTGGACGCCGATGGCGCGGTCGTCAACCTGAAGGCGGAAATTTCCAAAGCCAGCTTGCGCCTGTCCGGGAACGCCGGGGCCAAATGGTTCAAGGCGCGGGACGTATTCGGGGAGACGGAGCTGGACCCATCGGTTTCTTTCGATATCGAGTCGTGGAAAGACAAACGTATCGAGGCCCGTCTTCTGGAGTTTTCGGCGCCGAAGCTCGGCGTTTCCGAATCTTTAAAAGGGACGGTTAAAGGGATAAGCCTGCAAAACCTCGGACAGGCTATGGAAAACCCGAAAGCCTTTCTTTCGACGGTTACGCTCAATCTCGAAAACCGGTTTTCGATGGAGCTTGAGAAGGGAGCCGCCCTTGCGCTTGGCGCGGGACTGGAAGGTGGAATGAAAGTGAACCTGACGGTGACAAGCGTTCCCAAACAAAACATCTCCATCACCGGCGTTACGCAATTTACCAACCTCACGGCAAAAAGCGACGGCAAACCGCTGGTGGAGCGGCTCAGCGGCAGGATACCTTTCGCAAAGACATACTGGTTCGAGGAACCAGCGGAGAGCCATTCGCGCGATCAGGCGGACGATACCCGACGAGCGGCCGGGCAGACGGGCGTGCGCGACACATCGTTTTTCGAGAGTTTGCGCGGCGCGGGCGCAAGGAGAGACAGCGTCACCGCCGAACGGGTGGAGCTGGGTTTCATGACCCTGCGCGACCTTATCATGGACTTGACCTTCAAAGAGACCCGCCTCTCCATGGATTACATGAAGATGAGCCTGCTGGATGGCGGCCTTACCGGGTCGGTCTACATGAAGGGCGAGAAGGAGCAATACACCCTCCGCCTCAACGGGGTCTTCGCGGGGCTTAACATGAACAGACTGTTCGAAGGCGGTGGGATCGCAAAACGGGAGGCGGAAGTTGACGGGGCGATGGACGTTAGCCTCGGCCTTAAAAAAGGGCTGGAAGCTGAAGACCTGGATATATCGAAACTGGACTTGTCGCTGACACTCTCCCGTATCGGGACAGGGTCGCTGGAGAAGATACTTCTGTTTGTCGACCCGAAGGAAAGCTCCCCTGCGGTGATGAACGTTCGTTCACTGCTGAAGTATGCGGCTCCGGAGAAGGTGGAGCTTGTGACACGTCACGGGGCGTTGTCGCTGACGGTGGACATGAAATACAACGCGGCTCTCGGCGGGCAAAGCGTCTCTATGCCCGTGATGAAGCGTGTGCCGATGAACCGGCTAGTGAATTTCGGGATGATAAAAGAGTGGACGAAAAAACTTTCGCCGTTGGTGGTTGTCTTACGTCACGTCGGCGCGACGGTTGTGATGGTGGATGAAAAGGGGAAGGTGACGTTTAAGTGATTGTTCGTAGAAGACGGATGTAGTTGTCATCCTGAGCCCTTCGAAGGACTCAGGGTAAACTCCACATTGTCATTCTGAGCGAAGCAAAG
>JADGAO010000268.1 GCA_015231995.1 Nitrospinota bacterium
AAACCCCCTCGCAACTGCGTTGCGGTCCCCCTTACTAAGGGGGACAAAGTTGGATCGCGCTCGGCGGGGTGTTCTTCACCCCGCCGTCCTCGCGGCTATACAAAACGCTCTACATCAAAAACCTGCGCACGCGGGGAATGAAGTCCGTCGGGTTCACCGGTTTGGTCACGAAATCGTTCGCGCCCATGCGGAAAGCTTTTTCCCTCGTTTCGACGCTTGCGTCCGCCGTGACCACTATCACCGGAATGTTTTTCCATTTCGGCTCGGAGCGTAGTTTTTCGAGCACCTCCAATCCGCCCATCTCCGGCATAAACAGGTCAAGAATCATCAGGTCGGGAACCCTGTTCTCCAAAAAATCGAGAGCGATCTGGCCGCTGGTCGCCTCGACGATTTCGCACTCCACTTTCTCAAGATGATTCATGGAGACGGCGCGGGCTATCTTTTCATCGTCCACCAGCAAGATGGTTGGTTGTTTGTGGGGGAACTCCACCATAAAAACGCTTCCCTTACCCTCTTCCGACTCCACGCAGATAGTCCCGCCGTGGGCCTTTAATATGTCGGCGCAGTATGGCAGGCCCAGCCCCGTGCCACGCTCGCCAGCGGTGCCGACGGTGGATGTTTTCACATCGTGGCGAAAAAGGTTGGGTATATCTTCTTTGCGTATCCCTATCCCCTGATCCTTCACCGCTATCACGCTCCTGGCGCCGGGCGGGACGAAAATCACAGTAGAAGAGCCTTGTGGCGAGAACTTGATGGCGTTGGTGAGCAGATTCATCATGACGTGCCGGAACAGCTCCGAGTCCGCGTACAACCTCTGCCCTTCCATCGTCTCATTGCGCAACGCGATCTCTTTCTCCTCGGCGACGAATCTCAAGCTTGAAACACATTCGCCTATTACCGCGTGGCAATCTATAAAACGGGGTTGTGGTTTTATCGCGCCGGTCTGGAGCCTGCTTATGTCCAGCAGTTCGTTTATCATCTGTATCATGCGCTCGCCGCTTTTTTTTATGTGGGCGAACATTTCCCTGTGCTTGACCTCCAGGGTTTTGTCCAGTTGGCGGCCCATCAGGGCCATCAGGCCCACCACCGAGGTCAACGGAGACTTGAGGTCGTGCGCTACAAGGGAGACGAACTTGTTCTTGAGCGCCGTGGCGTCTTCGGCCTGCTCCTTGGCCGTCTGAAGGGCGTTTTCCATGACCTTGCGATCGGTTATGTTCACCATCGCGCCGCAAAGCCCGGACGGCTCTCCATCTTTTTTAATAACGCTTACTATATCGCGGAACCAAAGAACCCTGCCGTCGGCGGACTGGAACCTGTATTCGAGGTCGTGATCCTGCCCTTTGAGGGCGAACATTTTCGAGAAATTGGCGGTGAATACCCTGTCGTCAGGATGGATACGGTTTTCCCAGAAACCGGGCTGGAGCCATTCTTCTACGGAATAGCCGAGAATGTCTTCCGCCTGCCTGCTGACAAAAGTGAACTGGCGGGTTTTGATGTCCGCTTCCCATGAAATTATCCGCAAGCCCTCGACCAGCAGGCGGTATAATTCGTCACTCTTCACCAAGGCTTTCGGGGCGGAATTCAAATGACCTTTCCTTTCAGCCGTCGCACGGATTACCGGCATAAACGAAACCAGTCGCCCTATTCTACCTTTTTTCAGGAATATTTTTCAGCTTCATCTTTTTAATCGCATTGACGCGGAAAACGGGGCGTGTTATAAAAATCGCCTTGTCCCCAATTTTAGAATTAAAAGCTTATGGTGGCGTTTTTCGCGTCATCGTGTATAGAGGGCAGGTTATGAAAATCCACGAGTATCAAGCGAAAGAGATTTTAAGGAAGTTCGGCGTGCCTACGCCGAAAGGCAGAGCCATCACCAGCGTGGACGACGTTAAGTCCGTGGTGGACGAACTTGGCTCCCTGCCTGTCGTCGTCAAAGCGCAAATACACGCTGGCGGACGGGGCAAAGCTGGCGGCGTGAAGGTGGTAAAGTCGCTCGAAGAAGCGCAAACCTACGCCAAAAAACTGCTGGGTTCAACTCTCGTCACACACCAGACCGGGCCGGAAGGCCGCGTCGTCCACACTCTTCTTATAGAAGAAGGGATGAAGATCGTAAAAGAGCTTTACGTCGGCATCGTTGTGGACAGAGGTTCGTCGCGCTCCTGTTTCATGGTTTCCGAAGAGGGCGGAATGGAGATAGAGGAAGTCGCCGCCCACACGCCGGAAAAGATTATGAAACAGTGGATTGACCCGGCCATCGGGTTGATGCCGTCGCAGGCGCGGGAGATGGCGTTCTTTTTGAACGTTCCCTCAGAGGCGTTCAAGGAGACGGCGGATTTCATCATGAAGCTGTACAAGGCGTTCGAAGCCAAAGACTGCGCCATGGCGGAGATAAACCCCCTCGTGATAACGGCGGACAACCGTGTGCTGGCGCTCGATTGCAAAATGGCTTTCGACGATAACGCGCTGTTCCGCCAGAAAGACGTGGTTGCCTACCGCGACCTCAACGAGGAAGCGGAACTGGAGATAGAGGCCAGCAAACATAGCCTCAACTACATAAAGCTGGACGGCAACATAGGTTGCATGGTCAACGGCGCGGGGCTGGCGATGGCGACGATGGACATCATCAAGTTGTCCGGCGGGGAGCCTGCGAACTTTCTTGACGTTGGCGGCGGAGCTTCCGAGGAGCAGATCGAAAACGCGTTCCGTATCATTCTCGCCGACAAGAGCGTCAAATGCATATTCATAAACATCTTCGGCGGGATACTGCGTTGCGACCGGCTGGCAAACGGCGTGGTGAACGCGGCCCGCAAGATAAACGTCGAGATTCCAGTGGTCATCCGCATGGAAGGCACTAACGTTGACGAAGGCAAGAGGATACTGCGGGAGAGCGGGTTCAATTTCCTCGTCGCAAGTGGGATGAGAGACGGCGCCGAGAAGGCCGTAACCGCGCTCAACGCGGCGTCCGCTAAAGTATAAGGGGCTAAAACAGGCATGAGCGTACTTGTTGACGAAAACACAAAGCTGATCGTTCAGGGCATAACCGGCAAGGAAGGCTCCTTCCATGCGCTAGGTTGCAAAGCCTATGGCACCAAGGTCGTTGGCGGCGTAACTCCCGGCAAAGAAGGCCAGGAGATGGAAGGGATACCGGTATTCAACACGGTGAAACGCGCCGTGGACGCTACCGGAGCCAACGCCACGATGATCTTCGTTCCCCCTCCCTTCGCGGCGGATGCGATATTCGAGGCGGTGGAAGCGGGAATCGCCCTTGTGGTGTGCATCACCGAGGGAATTCCGGTGTTCGACATGATAAAGATAAAGAACTACATGAAGGGCAAGAAAAGCCGTCTAATCGGCCCCAACTGCCCCGGCATAATCACTCCCGGCAAGGCCAAGATCGGCATCATGCCCGGCCACATACACATCCCCGGGCCGGTGGGCGTCGTCTCCCGCTCCGGCACGCTGACTTACGAGGTGGTGGGCCAGCTCACCACCCTTAAAATCGGCCAGTCCACATGTATCGGCATCGGCGGCGACCCGGTGAACGGAACGAACTTCATAGACGCTATCGAGCTGTTCAACGCCGACCCGCAGACGAAAGCTATCTGCATGATCGGCGAGATAGGCGGCTCGGCGGAGGAAGAGGCGGCGGCCTACATCAAGGCGAAGGTTAAAAAGCCGGTAATTGGATTCATCGCAGGGCAGACAGCCCCCCCCGGAAGAAGAATGGGCCATGCAGGCGCTATAATCTCCGGTGGACAGGGAACGGCTTCGGAAAAGATGAAGGTGATGGCGGAATGCGGGATAGCGGTTTGCAAATCCCCCGCCGACTTGGGCGACACGATAAAGAAGGCGCTTTAGTTACCTCTCCCCTTGGGGGAGAGGTCGGCCAAAGGCCGGGTGAGGGGTATAAGAGAAAATATTAATACCACCCTCACCCTGCCCTCTCCCCTCAAGGGAGAGGG
>JADGAO010000269.1 GCA_015231995.1 Nitrospinota bacterium
AGCCCGTGGGCTTTCGCCGATATCATCACGTTCTGGATAAACAGGCCGAGGTCGAGCAGAGAGCCTCGTTCCAGGCTCTTATCTATGAAAAAAAGAAGGCCGACCGGCGCCCCGAAAAAGCTGTAGTTCCTCAGCCACGCCTCCATCCGTTTTTCATGGTCGTCTTTTCCAATGCCGAGGGCTTTGTAAAGGGCCAGGCCGCTCTCCTTGCGTCTGGTGGCGTATGGCTCTTCCCATTTGGAGGGGTAATACTGGAAATCTGGCTCTTCTTTTACTCCCGACCTTTTAGCGGCGAGCAGGGCGTGTGAAAGTTTTTGTTTCGTCTCCCCGGTGAGCGCGATCACTTTCCACGGCTGGATATTGACTGCGGATGGAGCCCAACGGGCCGTGTCGAGGACGGACTCCACAAGCTCTCGCCCGACCGGGCGCGACAGGTATGCCCTTGCGGAAAACCTTTGCCGTATGGCCTCCAATGCGTCCATGTTCAAGGCCTCCATTCCGGCGGCAGGGGCGTGTCACGCCCCCAAGGTTTTACCCAATGGTCAACAGCGGGTCGCCGTTGTTGACCTTGTCCCCAGGTTTTGCCGATACGGACAAAATCGTCCCCCCCTTGGGCGCGAAGACTTCCGTCTCCATTTTCATCGCCTCAAGAATGACGACAAGATCGCCCTCTTTGATGGCCTGTCCGGGCTGGCAATTAAGTTTCCACACGCTTCCCGCAAGCGGCGAACGCAAAACAAATCCGTCGGTGGGCATACGCGCCGGGGCGGCCTGCGCGGGGGTGGGCTGGACGGCGGAAGGCTGTGAAGGCGCGACCGACGTTACAGCGTCCATCTCGTCCACACGCACGTCGTAAGGCTTTCCGTTCACGGTTACGCGGAATGCGGACGCATGAGAGGCGGCTTTCGGCGCGGGGGCGACAACCTCGTCCTTCTTGAACTTTTCTTCCGGCGGAGAGCCTCTCTTTTTCAGATACTGCTCGGCCACCTGCGGGAACAGCGCGAAAACGATAACGTCCTCGTCCCGCGTGGCTTTGCCGGCCACCTCTTTTTTCAGCCTCTCCCATTCCGGTTCCAGAAGGTCTGCGGGACGGACGCTGATCGGCTCCTTGTCTCCCAAAGCCAGCTTTTTAAGCTCCGGGTTCAATGCTCCCGGAAGTTTTCCATACTTGCCCTCGATGAGCGCCTGCGCCTCTTTGGATATGACCTTGTAACGCCCCATCAGCACGTTTAGCACGGCCTGCGTGCCCACTATCTGCGAGGTCGGCGTCACCAGCGGCGGGAAGCCCATGTCTTCCCTGCATTTGGGCAGTTCTTCCATCACCTCAGGCAGGCGATGATACGCGTTCTGTTGCCGCAGTTGCGACTCCAGGTTGGATATCATCCCGCCCGGTAGCTGTGCCTTGAGAATATTCACGTCCACGCCGGTGAAGGTGGATTCGAACGCGGTGTATTCCTTGCGTATTTCCGTGAAATACGCGCCGATCTCTATAAGCGCGTCCAGATCGAGTCCTGTGTCGTACTGCGTCCCTTTGAGCGCCGCGACAATCGTCTCCGTCGGGCTGTGGCTTGGCCCCATCGCCATCGAAGAGATGGCGGTGTCCATCATGTCCACGCCTGCGTCCAGCGCCTTCATCACCGTCATCGGCGCAAGCCCGGCGGTTGTGTGCGTATGCAGATGAACGGGGAGTTTGACCACCTGTTTGATGCCGGATATAAGCTCGAAAGCAGGCCACGGCGCCATCAGGCCCGCCATGTCTTTTACGCAAATGCTGTCGCAACCCATATCCTCAACCCGTTTGGCCAGTTCGATGAACAGCTTTACGCTGTGGACGGGGCTGGTGGTGTAACATATGGCGCCCTGCGCGTGTTTCCCGTTTTTCTTGACGCGTTTTATGCAGGTCTGAAGGTTGCGGGTGTCGTTTAGCGCGTCGAACATGCGGAAGACGTCTATCCCGGCGTCGCAGGCCAGGTCTATAAACTTTTCCACCAGGTCGTCGGCGTAATGGCGGTACCCCACAAGGTTCTGCCCGCGAAGTAGCATCTGGAACGGCGTTTTGGGCATGACTTTCTTGAGAAGGCGCACGCGCTCCCACGGGTCTTCGTTGAGGAACCGTATGCACGAATCGAACGTGGCCCCGCCCCACATCTCGACAGACCAGTAACCGATCTTGTCCATCTTCGCGGCGATGGGGAGCATATGCTCCGTCTTCATCCGTGTGGCGAGGATAGACTGGTGTCCGTCCCTGAGCACGACTTCTGTAATGCCTATCTTTTTACCGGGCATGATTGTCCTTAAACCTGATTGAAACTTTGCGCCTGATGTTTTTGTGACCGGGTTATTTTAACCCAAGCGCGTCCTGCATGTCGTAAACGCCGTTGGGCTGAGCAACCACCCATTTGGCGGCCAGCGCGGAGCCGTTGGCGAAATTATCGCGCGACCACGCCCTGTGCGTAAGCTCCACCCGCTCGCCCGTTCCGGCGAACATGACGGTATGCTCCCCCACCACGTCGCCGCCACGCAGGGTCATAACGCCCATTTCCTCCGGCTTGCGTTTGCCGGTTACGCCTTGCCTGCCGTACACGCCCACCTTTTTCAGGTCGCGTCCCACGGCTTCCGCCGCTATTTCGGCGAGCTTCACCGCCGTGCCGGATGGCGCGTCCTCCTTGAGGTTGTGGTGCATCTCCACAATTTCGATATCGTAGGTCTTCCCCATTATCCGCGCCGCCTCACGCACAAGCTTGAACAGTACGTTCACGCCCACGCTCATGTTCGGCGCGATCACCGCGCGGGAGCTTTTGGCCATGGAGTCGAAAGTCTTCCAGTGATCCTCGTTAAAACCTGTGGTGCCGATGACGATGGCTTTGCCGGCCTCGTGAGCGATAAGAAAATGCTCCAGCGACGCAGACGGGACGGAAAAATCTATTACCACGTCGCAGGTCCCGATGATGTCCGCAAGACTGGCGCTTATCGGAACGCCTTTTTTGCCGATACCGGCGACCTCGCCGATGTCCTGTCCCACGAACGGGCTGGACGCAACCTCCGTTCCGCCGCAAATCTCGATTCCCTCGGTGTTTTCCACGGCGTTGACGATGCGTCTTCCCATCTTGCCGGCGCAACCGGTGACAATGGCCTTAATCATTTTTCCTCCGGTATCAGACCCATTTTTATCATCACCGACCTTAGCCGCTCCCTGTTGGCCTGGGACATTTTGCAAAGCGGCAGGCGGAAATCCTCTTTTATCTTCCCCATCATCGCAAGCGCGGTTTTCACCGGTATCGGATTGGTCTCGTAGAACATGGCGGTCATCAAGTCCCATAATTCGAAATGCATGGCGCGGGCTCCGGGAACGTTTCCCTCGCTCATTGTCGCCACCATGGCGGATATCTTCGACGGGACGACGTTGGCGGCCACGGATATTACCCCGCGCGCGCCGAGCGTCATCATCGGGACGGTCAGCGAATCGTCCCCCGAAAGGACGTAGAACGTGGGGCCTGTCCGGGCGATAAGCTCCGAGGTGTAGTTGAGGTCGCCTACCGCGTCCTTCACCCCGACGATGTTCCTGTGGACGGCCAGCCGCGCCATCGTGGAGGCTTCTATCCTGCTTGCGGTTCTGCCGGGGACGTTGTAGATGATCTGTGGGATGTCCACCGCGTCGGCTATCGCCATATAGTGGAGGTAAATCCCATCCTGCGTCGGTTTGTTGTAGTAGGGGCTTACGAGCAGAACCGAATCCGCCCCGACCTCCTTGGCGCGCCGGGTGAGCGCGATGGCCTCATCGGTGGAGTTGGAGCCGGTCCCCGCCATGACAGGTATCCGCTTTGCGGAAGCCTGGACGCATATCTCCACAACGCGCATATGCTCCTCGTTGGAGAGCGTGGGGGACTCGCCCGTGGTGCCGACGGCCACGATGCCGTC
>JADGAO010000026.1:0-4098 GCA_015231995.1 Nitrospinota bacterium
TTACGTCAAAGAGATATTGTTCCGCACTCTTAACGACAGGACGGACATTAAAATCGTCGCCGACGGGCCTATAAGGTTCTTTGCGTACAGGCTGGAGAATCCCACCAGGCTTGCCATCGAAATGGAGAACATGGGCCATAAACTGGCCCAGCCGCAACTTATTATTAACGATAAGCTGGTGGACAAGGTGACGGTTGTCAATTTCGACCGTGTAAAAAAGACGCGGGCGGAGATATGGATAAAGGTTCCCTACTCATACAACGTGGAGAAAGAGTACGCAACCATTAACGTTTCAATAAAAGAAGATCCCACGTCCGACGCCGCCGCGTTGATGAGGGCCAAAAAGGTCATTGACGACCTTAACATTGAGGTATTGCGTCTCAAGGAAAAACTGGAGACGATGGAGCGGCGCGAGGAAGAGATGTTTGCTCAACCTGCGCTTCAGCCGGAATTCGAGCCGGTGAAAACGGAACGCGAAGAGCCGTCCATTCCGCCAGCGCCGGCGCCAGCGCAGGATGTGAAAACCGTAGCGCCTCAGGAACACCCCGTAAAATCGGATAACGACCTTCTTGATATCACAAAAACGATTCAGGGATGGCGCGAGGCCTGGGAGGGAAAAGATTTTGAAAGGTACGGGAATTATTACACGCCGACATTCCCGGGCAACGCGCAGGCCCGGATGGCCTGGCTTGCGGACAAACGAAAACGGTTTGATAAGGCTGGCGGGATCAGGGTGGAAATCATGAACCTGGAGGCGAAGGTCGAAGAGGGCAGGGCGACCATAAAGTTCACCCAGCGATATACTTCGGGGCGTCATTCTGATATGGGCGCCAAGACGTTGATTCTAGTAAAATACGGCATGGAATGGAAAATAGAATCCGAAGACTGGAGGCCCGGCAAATAAAATGAGGGACTCGGCTCTGCGCAGGCTTGAGTTGGAGATGTACAAGGCCAGGGTTGGCGTCCTTGTGCATTTTAACAACATGAAGGTGCGTGGAGCTTTCGACCTTGGCGGCGACACCCCGCCGTTCAAGAAAGTGGCCGTTTTTGCTATGATGGCCCTGTTCGCGCTATCGGTAATAAGCTGGGCTGTCACTGCGCCGATAAAAACCGTTTCCGCCCCTTTACCCATAACTACAGCGGCCATTCCGCCTGTATCGCCTGCGCCGCCTGCTACCCTTCCACCGGTTGAAATAAAGATGGATCCGTATTCCGCTCTTTTCCGGGATATGCCGGACATTTCGGAACTCCCCTCTCCACGGCAATCGTTACCGGCTCCATCGGGCGAGGCGATTCATACAGTGGTGGTGGACAAAAGCAGACGGGAGCTTTTTGTGCTGGAGGAGACGCAGGACAATTACATAATCGTGGCGCGGTACCCTGTGTCGCTTGGGGCGGAGCGCGGGGATAAAGTGACCCAGGGCGATAACAAGACGCCGGAAGGGTTGTACAGGATAACGGAAATAAAAAATGAAAAACTTCCACAAAAATACGGCCCCCGGGCGTACGTCCTTAACTATCCGAACGACGTGGATCGACGACAGAACAAAAGCGGATATGGGATATGGCTTCACGGTTCCGGCATGGGCGACAAAACCAAGCCGACAGAAGGGTGTGTCCAGCTTAACGATTTTCATATAATCGCGCTTGGTGAATATGCGGGAGAGGGGGTGTCTGTCTATATTTTTCCGGAGGGATTTGAGCTTCCCGTAGAAAACGGCGCTATCCAGAAAAGTATCGTCCAGTCCAAAACACTATATGCGCTCAAAGAATGGCGTGACAACATGATCGTTTCCAAAAATGCCCCGTCACCTGCTTCATCAAGAGAGACTGGAGGATAACTCTATTAATTACCGGATGATAAGCTTAATCCGCCAGAAGCTCGTTTAACTCTTTTTCGAACCTTTCTCTGTTGAATCTGTTACCGTCAATGAACCTGCCTTTATATTCCAGAGATGGAACCACCCTCTTGCCCTTGGCGGCGATGATTATATCTACCGCGTCTGGGTTTTCATCAATATCCACCAGATTGTATTTTATGCCCCGTTCATCTAACACCCGCATTGCGGCAAGGCAATCGGGACACCAAGTGGCTGAATATACAGTCAAAATAGCCATTTACGACCTTTCTTTAGAAAAAATCCAATTTTGGGAACAGATAAGCCGGTTTGGGGTTATATTATATATTGAATGGCATATATTGAGCCAAAGAGAATCGGTCGTTTCTAGACCGCATCTAATGGCAGAGCGTAAAGGAGATTTACTATGAAAAGCAAGACCAAGAAGGCCACGCGAACCGGAAAGGGCGTGACAGCTCACTCTACTCACCCAAGGGAGAGGGTGATTCGCGCTGATAGTGGCGCCAAGGTCGAGTCTCATGAACCAAAGGCAGTCTGCAGGCACTGCGGCGGAATGCTCCGAAGGGAGCCGGATGGCGCCGTTTGCGTGATGTGCGGACGGGGCGAAGAGCATAAGTGCGATATGTGTATGCACAGGGAGATGAACGCCGCGTAGGCGGGAACGTTTGCATGTTTTGGGTCGAGATGGCTACTGACTTGGTGGTTTTCCCTGTTTGTTGACCGCATTAATGTTTTTAGCAAATAGCCGGACAGTCGAGAGGCTGGCCGGCTTTTCTGTCTCGAATGACTATTCCGTCGAAACGTTCTTTGTAAAGAATATTTCGCGCGATCGTCCAACGCCGAGTTTGTAAAAAACCGAGGCGATCTGCGGAACCACGTCGCGGCCTTTCTCCCATGCCTCTTCCATCTCCCCCGCGTGTTTGATCGCCTCCTCGAACGGAATCGTCCCGCTACGCAGAAGCTCCGACGGCAGGGTGGCGTCCGCAAAGGCGATAGTCATTCCCAGCTTTTCCAAAAAACGCTCCAGCCCGAATGGCGGATAGTGGTGAAGGTGGAGCCGGTTTTCCCATAACCTATCGGAAGGAGGTGACATCAGCCGTCGGCTAAGAGGTGTGGCGTCGTTTGGAACGCCGACCAGCAGGACGCCTCCCGGTTTGAGAGACTTTAACGCCAGCCGGACAAGTCTGCCGGGATGGGCGATATGCTCCAACGTGTACCAAAGCCGCACTGCGTCGTATGGATCGTCATTGCGCCGTTCCCACTGGTCAAGATCGCATAGTTCCACCTGCGTTCCCCGCTTTTGAGAGGACGCGACAAGCTTGGGCGAGCCGTCAACTCCTCTGCCAGTCCAGCCGTTGTCAAAAGCCAGCCGTAAAAAAGCGCCGTTGCCGCAACCTAAATCCAAAAGACTTCCCGGCGTTCCGGCGAGTTTGTTCAATATCGAGAGGACGCGAGCGTCGCGGTGATCTGAGACACGTTCATAAACATGAGAGTTCCCCAGGGTTTCCGAAGGAGGAGGGGGCGTTTTCATGCTGATCGTGAGGCAGTCAGGGCATTTTAAATAACTGGCCGTTTCGTCTTCAACTTTGCTGGAGCCGCATAGAAAGCAGGGTATAGCCTGGCGGGGTGTTTTATTTAAATCGTCGCGCATTAGATTAGTATCCGTCGCGCTTGCCGGGAGGTCAATCCGGGGCGGATCAGATTTTCGGTTTCCTGCCAGTAAGCCCCAACGATTTTTCCAACGTTCTGGCGACTTTCAGCAGGAGGGTTTCGTCGAAGAAATTTCCAAGTATCTGCGCGCCTATCGGCAATCCCGATGAAGAGAATCCGCAAGGGACGGAAATCCCCGGCATTCCCGCAAGGTTAAGGTTGATCGTGAAGATGTCCGAAAGATACATGCCAAGCGGGTCGCCCGATTTTTCCCCAATGCCGAACGCCGGGGTCGGCGTGGCGGGGGCCATGATGACAGAAACCTCTTTGAACGCCTCGACGAAATCGTTCTTGATCAGCGTCCGCACCTTCTGCGCCTTGATGTAGTAGGCGTCGTAATAACCGGAGGAGAGGGCGTATGTCCCAAGCATTATTCTGCGTTTCACCTCTTGCCCGAACCCTTCGCTACGGCTCTTCGTGTACATGTCGGTAAGGCCGGTGGCGGAAGGCGTGCGGTAGCCGTACCTTACGCCATCGAACCTGGCGAGGTTCGCCGACGCTTCCGCAGGCGCGAGGACGTAGTATGTGG
>JADGAO010000026.1:4195-22175 GCA_015231995.1 Nitrospinota bacterium
AACCGGCGCAAAGGTCTGCGGAGACGGCGGAGGCCGATCCGCCGGAGGAGCCGCCGGGGATGCGCGACGTGTCCCATGGATTTTTTGTCGCGCCGAAATAGCTGTTCTCTGTGGACGATCCCATCGCAAACTCATCCATATTCGTCTTGCCGAGGATCACGGCTCCGGCGTCTTTCAACCGTTTCACGACGAAAGCGTCGTAAGGGGGGACGAAATTCTCCAGCATTTTCGACGAGCATGTGGTGCGAAGCCCCTTGGTCGCCATCACGTCTTTTATGGAAACCGGGATCCCTAGCAGAGGCCCTTTTTCGCCACGGCTTCTGCGTTTATCGGCTTCACGCGCCTGTTCAATCGCGCCCTGGGCGTTGACCGTGACGTATGAATTCAGCTTCGTATCGGTTTTGCCGATCCTGTCCAGATACGACTGTGTGGCCTGTTCGCTGGTGACTTCGCCCTTGTCCATAAGGGCGGATAGCTCATGTAATGTGCGCGAGCAGATATCGCTCATCGCGTTAGTCCAGAACCTTCGGGACACGGAAATGGCCGTGATCCGCCGATGGCGCGTTGGAGCTCCATACAGCCGGATCGAAAGGCTGAAGCGCCGCGTCCACCCTTGCGACGTTGCTCAGCTTCAGGGCGTGCGACGTGGGAGGGATGTTGGATGTGTCCAACTCGCCAAGCTGGTTTATGTGGTCGAGTATCGCGGAAATCTGGGAGCCGTATTTACGCTCCTCATCCGGCCCAAACGCAAGCCTGGCAAGCGTGGCAACATGGCGAACTTCTTCAGGCGAAAGTGACATAAGCTTACGGTTATCCCTTGTGGGAAGCCTTTTTGCTTCTCCAGCGCCGTTTCAGTTTCTTTTTTCGAGTCGGGCTAGCCATTAGATTTACCTCCAAACAAATCATGAACACAAAAATATATCGTATTTCCGGAGTGAAAAGTAAATTTTGTTTTCTTGTTTTTCACACAATCATAAAAAAAGGGGGGGCGGACTTATGCAGACGCTACACCAGGATTCTGTAAATGCATATCTATATAAAAGACGCTTCCCTTACCTTCCTGGGATTCCACATGAAGGTTTCCCCCCATCGCCCTTACTATTTCATAACTTATCGGAAGTCCCATTCCGGTTCCCTTCTCCCCATTCGTTCCATGTGTTGAAACACTTCCCGTGTACTCAAAAAGGTTCGCTATCACGTCGGCCCGCATCCCAACTCCGGTATCCTTGACCCCGATAGTAGAGGGTCTGCCTTCCGGGATGAATACTGTAGCGGTATCGCCTGGTTTGCAGAATTTGACGGCGTTGGAAAGCAGGTTTTGAATCACCCTTGCAAGCAACTTTGGGTCGGTGAACTGAAAAGAGTGTTCTGGAACCATGTTGACTAGCCGAACCCCTTTTTTGGAGAAATGATGCTCGACGTCGCTGATAGCTTCGATGACGCAAAGCCATACGTCGGTAACTTCGCAAGCTGGTTTAATTTTTCCAACACGGAGCATTCCGAGATCAAGCAGGTTCTCGATGAGCTGAATCATTTGTCCGCTTGATTGAACGGCTCGGCTTATGCTTTGTTTTGCGTAATCGGGCAATGCGCCTTTATCGTGATCGAGGACTAGTTTCAAAAGGCTATATACACTGGCCAGTGGGGACTTCAGATCATGCGCCACCAGGGAGACGAATTTATCCTTTAACTGGGTCGCCTCCTCTGCCCGGTCTTTGGCGATCCGCAATTCGTGAACAGCCCTTCTGCGTTCGGTAATATCCTCTGTGACCCAGATAACTCCTTTGGAAATATCGGTGTGATCAACCGCTTTGCCCATGATCTTGCACCATATCAAGGTCCCATCCTTGCGTTTCATCTTCATCTCGCCATGATAAACTCCTCCTGTGGCTATTAGAGAGGCTATCTCCCGGCCGAACGTCTCGTAATCTCCCACGGATGGATAGATCATGGAAATATTTTCCTCTCTAAGCAATTCTTCGCGCGAATAGCCGTAGATACGCTCTATCTGAGGGTTCACCCACACGGCGCGCCTGTTCACAAGGTGGGCGATGCCAACCTCGGCGGTTTGAAGAATCGTGTCCATCTCGGCAAGCAGTTCCTTCAGGCGCTTCTCTGCAAGCTCACGGATAGCTATTTCATTTTCAAGGTTCGCCGTGTATTCCTTTATCAAATAGGTTGAGTGGACTAGTTGTCTGGTCATCTGGTTAAAATTATTGGCGAGATGCCCGATTTCATCCTTTGAAGCTATCTCCACCACAGTATCAAAGTTGCCATTACTGATTTGCGCTACGGCCAGATCAAGCTTTTCGATTGGCCGGGAAACCGTCCTTGAAAAAAGAAATACTCCGACAAGGCATATACAACCAGTCGCAAACAGAATAAATAATAATTTTTTCGTCAATACTGATGCGGGAGCATAAACAAAATTTGAAGGGATCCGCACTATTAGAGTCCAGCCGTTGCCAGTAAAGCCGTTATACCCTCGTTCATGCGCAAAAACGACCAGTTCCCCTCCAGAGTCGGCTGGGTCGCTCTCATAGCTATCCCACAAATTCCCTCTTTTAAACTCTTCCTTAATGCGTTCCCACTGTGGGGCCATATCTTTGAGAATTCCAAGCCGGTTGTAGCTGGAATAAACGAGAAGGCCGTCGTTTTGGGCGATATCAACTTTCACCTGGCCAGAATGCACCATGGCCCTTTCGTTTGGATGCATTCCTCCAGCTTGGAGGATTATATCGTCAATATCCTCCGGAGGAATGCGCACGACGAAAACACCAACCGGATGCCCTGACAGGTCTTTTATAAGGAAGGCGAAATGAAAAACCGGCCTCTTCAATGATTCTGAATAGTACATATCGAAAACAACACCTTTGCCAGAGATGATATCGGGCCAGTATTCGTTGAGTCCGTGTTGTTTGCCTATATCCTCTTCCAGAGTGTCAACGATCCTCACCCTGTTCATGTCGTATAACGAAAGCGACAGGAAGTCTTTATTTTTTCTCATGAAGTTGGCGAACCGCCTGGCTATCTCATCGCTATTGATTTTGTTTTCCGAATCCAGCGTGTTTTCCTGGATTATGTCTCGTAAATGTAATAAATGCGTAAGGCGATAGCTAAGCGCTCTGTCAATCTTGTCCATGGTATGGAAAGACTGCTCCTCCAGGTTGTTGGCGATCTCCTCTCTCAATATGTCGTGACTGAATATTGTGAGGCTAAGGATGACGATGATTGTGACGACCAGAAAGAGGCTAGAGAAAAACAGGGCAAGCTTAATGCTGAATTTCACTGTTTTGCGCTCTGAAAATTACATTGAGGCGAATTGTTCTTAGAATAAGAATAACAAAAAATACCTTGGGCGTGTTGGAGAACATGAAAATAGTTTTGCTCCGCTTTTCGTGTTGGAGTATCGTTTATATTTTGCCTCATGGAGTTTGCATAGGTGATAGACACGGCGCAGGCCATCGCCCTTGGCGTCATTCAGGGGCTTACCGAATACCTTCCGGTCAGCTCATCCGGGCATCTGGTGGTGGCGCACCATCTTTTCGGCCTTACGGAACCTGCGGTTTTTTTCGATGTCGTGCTTCACATCGGCACGCTTCTGGCCGTTATCTGGTTTTACCGCGAAACGATAATCTCCATCATCACCGGTTCCATAAAGGAGATTCAGGGGGGCGGTCTCGGCGCGTTGACCAAACTTAACTCCAACCCTTCCCTATACTATGTGGCGATGGTAATCGCCGGAACAATCCCGACAGGGTTGATCGGCATCTTGTTCAAAGACCAGTTGGAAGGGCTGTTCGCCTCGACGTACTGGACTGGCGTTTCTTTTATCGTTAACGGGTTGATGCTGTTGACTGTGATATGGGCGAAGGACAGGGAACGCGCTGTTGCGGATATCAAATGGTGGGAGGCTGTCGCTATCGGCGTGGCGCAAGGTGTCGCCATTATTCCCGCTATCAGCAGGTCTGGCGCCACGATAACGTTGGCCCTGTTCATGGGAATGAAAAAAGAGCTGGCGGCGGAGTTTTCGTTTCTTCTTTCGATTCCCGCAATCACCGGCGCGTTGATTCTTAAGATGAGGCATCACGACGGCGTTTATCCGGCCACAAGCCTGGGGCTTGGGTTTCTGGCGTCGCTAGTGACCGGTTACCTGTGTCTTATCTTGCTTGTAGCCCTGATGAAACGAGGAAAATTTTCGTGGTTCGGCTATTATTGCCTGATAATGGGCGCGGCGGTTCTTGCGTTCATGCAATGACAACTATTATACCGGCAGGGAGATTCATATGATTCACGCCGTGGTGATGGCGGGTGGCAAGGGGACGCGATTCTGGCCTCTTTCGCGCGAAAGCAGGCCCAAACAGGTTCTGCCAGTGGTTGGCGGGAAAACGATGATACAGGAGACCGTCGAGCGGCTTTCCGGCCTCGTCCCGCCGGAGAGGACATATGTCGTCACGGGCGCAAGCCATGCCGATGAGATACGGGCGCAGTTGCCGGAGATTCCGCCCCGCAACGTTATAGTGGAGCCAGCCGGACGCAACACCGCGCCATGCATTGCGCTGTCAGCCGCGATCATCAAAAAAATAGACCCCGATGGCGTGATGGCGGTCTTTCCATCCGACCACGTTATCAGTAAACAGGACGCGCTTTACAAGGCCATGGACGCTGTGATGGAGGGGATTGATAAAGACCGGTCCGCTCTGGGCGTGATAGGCATAAAGCCTCATTATCCCGAAACCGGATACGGGTATATAAAGACCTCGGCCACTCTGGGAGGCCCGGCGGTGAAGGCGGAGGAGTTCCTGGAAAAGCCTGATCTCGCCACGGCGGAACGATACGTGCAGTCTGGAAATTATTACTGGAACGCCGGGATGTTTTTCTGGCGTGCGGACGTGATTCTCGACGAGATAGGTAAGAGCCAGCCGGGAACGACAACCGCTGTCTTAAAGCTGGCGGAAGCTTTTGGGACAGCCAGGTTTGACAGCCTGATGGCGCAGACGTATCCGTCGCTCGCCTCCATTTCCATAGACTACGCAGTAATGGAACGCGCCGGGGCGGAGGGCAGGGTCATCGCCGCCGTCGCCGATCCGGGCTGGAGCGACGTTGGATCGTGGCGTTCGCTTTACGACCTTGTCGAGCCGGATTCGGAAGGCAACCGCGCCCGTGGCAAGCTGATCGCGGTTGATTCGACAGGCGCGTTTGCGCATAACGACAAACGGCTCGTGGCCGTGGTCGGGCTGAACGATGTGATAGTTATAGAGACGGATGACGCCATTCTCGTATGCCATAAAGATCGCGCGCAGGATGTGCGACAGGTTACGGAGAAGCTCAAGGAAAGAGGGTTGACCGGGTATTTGTGATAGGTATAAAAAAGCCATTCATCGCGTAGGGGCAGACCTATGTGTCTGCCCAATTTATGATGGCGAACACGCAGGTTCGCCCCTACGTTTTTCATCAAATCCGTTTGGGCAACAGCCCCAGACGACTACGGGGAAGCGCGGCATGGGCGACCCCGCTGGGTTGCCGATAAGGGGGCAGTTAGCCAAGGGGGGAGCGGGGGTTTAACCCCTCCGGCGCGAAGACGCTCCACCTCCCCTTGTCAGGGGAGCTTGGTCAATACCTGTCGCAAAGGTAGTCTTCCACTATCCTTCCATGGTCGAAAACAAAATTGCCGGGTAGGTGTTTTTTCGGAAACAGCGCGGCGCTTTTCGCGTCGCTCTGGCCGGTTGGTTCGCCTATGGCGCCTGCTATAAACACGACGGTGACGTTGTGCTGTCGAGGGTCGCGCTCTGGATCGGAATAGACGTGGAACTGGCGGACGAGCGTTACGTCCAATCCTGTCTCCTCTTTCGCCTCGCGGATTGCCGCAGACTCCACCGTCTCGCCGTAATCCACGAATCCGCCCGGCAAAGCGTATCCTTCCGGCCCTTTGGCCCGTTCGATGAGAACGATGCTGTCATCCACCTCGATGATGATATCCACCGTCAGGTAAGGATTTTTGGGCGTTGAGCTTTTTGAAAAAGCGGTTTTATTTTTCATGTCATGCTCTTTAGAGAGTTAATGAACCTGTCATTCTCGGCTGGAGAACCGATGGTGATCCTGAAAAAGTCTCCGAGCCGGGCGGAGCCTTTGAACCATCGAACACGCACACCGTTTTTCAAGAGTGAGCCGAACACAGTCTCCACGTCTTTGTTCACCTGCGCCAGAATGAAATTGGCCTGCGACGGGTATGGTTTCATGAACGGGATGGACGCAAGGTTTGCAAACATCCGCTCCCTTTCTTTTTTTATCTCGCTGAAAAGGGGAAGCAGTTCGCTCCAGCCTGAAACGACTTCGGTCGCCAGAGCCTGCGTCAGCGAATTGATGTTGTATGGGAGCCTTGTCTTGTTAACTTCATTGACCAGCTGTCTGTCCGCCATCATGTAGCCCAGCCGCAGGGCCGCAAACCCGGCCTTCGAGAGCGTTTTAAGGATGACGACGTTGGGACGTTTTCGGAACAGCGGGCCGACGGATGAATCCGCGAAATCCACATACGCCTCATCCACGATGACCAGTCCGGGAGCCGACTCGATAATAGCAGTCAACGCCGATGGTGAAACACAAGCGCCTGTGGGGTTGTTTGGCGACGCGAGAAAAATGACGCCGGGTTTTTTGTTTTTGATCTCATTAAGGGTCTTCGCAATGTCCACCGACCAGTCGTCTAAAAGTGGAACTTCCGCCGTCTCCACGTTGAGGCAATGCGCTATGTGTTTGTACATGGAAAAAGTGGGGGTCGGGGTCAGTATCCACCCGCCCGGATCGAGCGTGGCCTGTATGAGATAACTAATAATCTCGTCGGAGCCGTTGCCGAGCAGGATTTCCGCTTCGTCCACACCCTCCATCTTGGCTATGGCGCGTCTTAACGCGCGGGCGTTCATGTCGGGATAACGGTTGAAAGCCACGTCGTCCATGATCTTGCGTAACCGCCCGGCCAGCGCGGGCGGGGGAGGGTAGGGCGACTCGTTGGCGTCTAGTATCACTTCAACCGGATATGGCTCGACATGATAAGCGGAAACATCCGCAATCCGCCGTCTGATGAACGCCGCTGGGCTTGTGGTCACATTTCTGTCCATGCCAACGATGTTATCACAACTATTTTGGCGATTGCACACGGACGAGAACGGCGCGGGCGTGAGCCGTCAATCCCTCTTCCATGGCGATGGACACAGTGGCAGGGGCGAGCGCGGACAGCTCCCGGCGTGTGTACGAAAGCAGGCTCGTCCGTTTGAGGAAATCGTAAACACCGAGCGGAGAGTGGAACCTTGCCGCGCCGCCAGTGGGCAAAACGTGGTTTGGCCCGGCCATGTAATCCCCAAGGGCTTCCGGCGTCCAGGGGCCTACGAAAATGGCTCCTGCGTTTTTCACCTTACCCACCTGCTTTTCAGCATTTTTAATTAGAAGCTCAAAATGCTCCACAGCCAGACGGTTGCACAGCTCAAAACCCTCCGTCACGCTTTTTACCACCATCCCGTAACAATTGGTGGCGAGACATTTATTTATGATCTGCGATCTGCCAAGCTCTTTTGTCTGTTTAACAAGCTCGGCCTTCACAGCGTCCGCAAGTTTCGATGACGTGGTGACAAGCAGTGGATATGCGTTTTCGTCATGCTCCGCTTGCGACAAAAGGTCGGCGGCGATGAAAACAGGATTGGCGGTATCGTCGGCGAACACCAATATCTCGCTGGGGCCTGCGATCATGTCAATGTCCACTTTGCCGAAGACCTGCCGTTTCGCCTCTGCGACAAATGCGTTACCCGGGCCGACAATTTTATCCACCGGCTTTATGGATTGTGTTCCGAACGCAAGGGCCGCCACGGCCTGCGCCCCGCCGATCCGCCAAATCTCGTCGGCTCCGGCTATTTTCGCCGCCGCCAGCGTTGCCGGATTCATCACTCCACCCGGAGCCGGGGATACCATGACGACACGCCGCACGCCCGCTATTTTGGCGGGTATTATGTTCATCAACGCGGAGCTTGGGTACGACGCTTTGCCGCCTGGCACGTAAACGCCAGCCGATTCCAACGGGCGTATGATCTGCCCCAGAGTCTCTCCCCCTCGCGTAACCGTCCACGATTTTTCTTTCTGGCGCATGTGAAACGAGCGTATCCTGCCAGCGGCTTTTTTGAGCGCGCTGAACACGGCTGGATTGACCGATTTTTCCGCTTCGGCGATTTCCTTGTCCGTCACACGCGCAGTGGCTGTGGTGAGGGCTATTTTGTCGAACTTCTTTGTGTAGCCGAAAAGAGCTGTGTCGCCGCGCCGTTTAACGTCCGCGATGATTTTGGAAACCGTTTCCCCTATCCCGGCAGGGCCGTTGGAAAAACGGTTCTCCAGCTTTTTTACGATCCTGTCGAACGACGGTTCGCCGCTTTTTACTATCTTCATTTAAGTTTTTCAACCCTGACTTCTATCGGGAAAACAACCCGTCCACGCGGCGGGATGGATATCCTGTTGTGTATGAGTATGCAGGAGCCTTGATAGGTGCGTTCAAAACCGCCTTCCGATTGGGAAACCGTCTCCACCGGGAACATCCACGCGCCGAACTTCTCGCTGGAAGATATGCGGACGGCGAATCTGGCCCACTCGTCCGCCATCCCGACGGTTTTGACTCCGGCAAGTGAAAGCGTCTCTTTCAGGCGCGGTTTTTCCTTCATTTTTTCCGCGATCCAGTACCTGTCCGGCGCGTCTCCGGCAAGCAGGGTCATGTTGAACTCTATGCCGAAAAGAGTTTCTATCTTTTCCGCGCTTTCGTTCACGATTTCATAAGTGGCCTTCAGCGCGGCGTCCTTGCCGTTCATCTCGAACTCTTTGACGACACGCGCCGCCGCTCCGCCTATTTTCCCCGATCTTGAAAGAACGAGGGAGGCCGAAGTTTTTTTGGCCTCCAGCAGTTCAACTTCAAACGCGCCCGATGCGAAATCGCCCATCTCCGTAAACCGGGCCGCCTTGAACGTCTCGATATCCGCGTCTGGCGCAAGGAACCTGTCTGTAAAACTTCTTCGCGGCAGTTGGTCGTAGATCAGCGCGTCTTTGAGGTTCGGCTCCTTGAGCTTTACGAGGTCATGGATGGAGACGGGTTTGGAGCCTTCTGCGGCGCCGCTCACATGATTTTTTATCTTCTCGTGATACGCCTCGCGCCTGCGGGTGAACGTGTTGCTCAGGGAAAACGATGCCGGACGGTAATCGAACTCTAAAAGCGAACCGCCCATCCCAGGATCGAAGCATACGTCCAGCGACGGGTTCTCCATCACCACTTCAAGAGACCCGTCCGCGTCGTAATCAAGCTCGTCTGCGAATACCCACGAGGCGCCTTTACGCGTAATGGAATCGGCCAGTTTCTCCGCCTCTATCAGGTGATGATAAATCGCATGGCGAAGATAATTGAGATACAACCCGCCGAAGAGTCCGTGCCAGTAGGCGCAGTTGCACTGCCCCCTGTACAATTCCCAGCGCGCCTGTAAAGCTTTTTTCGCGCCGGTTTTAGATTTGCCAGCCTCGCTGACTTTCCGCGAGACGTAGATCATCTTTTTGTGCATCCGGTTGGATTCTTCGTACTTGGTCAGGAAGTTGTCCCACAGCCCGCCACGGATGAACGGTTTCCATTCCTCCCTCTTCCCCAAATCGGCGATGCTGTGAAGAACCTGCTCGAACTTCAGCCCGGCCTCCACCGGCAGGGACCATTCCATCATCTCCTCGTACGACGCCATCGGCAGGTATATCCTGCCACGCGCGGGCTTATCCCTGATGACCTCGGAGAAATGGACGGTCTTCACCACGTCCTGATTGGCTTCCAGCGCGGAGTAGAAATTGTGAAGCCATTTTTCCTCGTACACCCATTTATACGTCTCCGGCCATACTCCGAACTTCTCCCCGTCGTCGCCGTATGTCACGCAGTCGGTCACACCCTCGTCCCTCAGGCGCCGGAAATACGCGATCGTGTCGTTCGGCATGTGGAAGGGGAGGGCGTACCTCATGTTTTTGTCTATCGGGAAAACCGCCGTCGTCGCCCCATGTTTTTCGGTGACGTAATATCCGAACATGTCTTTGGCAGTAAGCCCTGCGTAATAAAAATGCGTGTCGTCAAGCAATGTGTATTTCAGCCCCGCCGAGGAGATGAGCATCGGCAGGCGCGGGTCCCATATCCTCTCGGCAGTCCACATTCCCGTCGGCTTTACGCCGAACCTTTTCTCGATATACGCGTTCATCATCGTTATCTGGCCGATCGCGTCGGCCTCCGGGATGGACGAGAGAATCGGCTCGTAGAACCCGCCGGAAAGTATCTCAAGCTGTCCGCTCTCCGCCATTTTTCCGATGATATCGAAATATTTGGGGCGGTTTTTCTCTATCCACTCAAACAGCGGGCCGGAGTGATGGATGGCCATCCGCACGCCAGGATGCTCTTTTAGAACCACCATCTGCGGCTCGTAACACATTTTGAAGGACTCTTCGAACACATGGTCGAAATTGCCGACAGGCTGGTGGTTGTGGATGCCAATCGTGAAATCAAGAGGACGCATTTAAGTTACCTTTCGTTTTGAAGTCCCGCAAAAGGGCCTCACGATTTTACTACATGTCAGGCGACGTTACTGCAGGCCGCGCGGATCTATCACGCCCCCGCTTTTTCTGTATTCCGCAAGTATCCCGCGCGATCTTTCGATATCCATGGCGATATGGCTTTTAAGCTCGTCAACAGATCCGAACCGCTTTTCGTCTCTCAGTTTGTCCACAAAGTATATCTCTATCTCCGCGCCATAGATGTCTTCGTTGTGGTCTATCAGGTGAGCTTCGACGATCATGTCGTTCCGGTCGAAGGTCGGGTTGTAACCTATGTTGACTACCCCTTCGCGCCACTCTCCGGCTCCGATCCGCGCGAAAACGGCATACACGCCCACGGCTGGTATGACCTCGTATGGAGTCTCGAGGTTCGCTGTCGGAAACCCTATCACAGAGCCTCTCTTGTAGCCGGAGACGACCTTTCCTTCGATGGAATATAGCCGGTTGAGCCTTCTTGCCGCTTCGCGCGCCTCGCCGTTGTTTATGAGGGAGCGGATCATGGTTGACGAGACCCGTTCGCCATCTATCGTGACAGGCTCCACAACCTCCACGGTGAATCCAAGCTCCGCACCCATTTTCCTGAAATACTCGATTGTGCCGGAGCGTGACTGGCCGAACGAGTAGTCGTGCCCCACAATGACGGTATCCATTCCAAGCCCCTGTTTGAGCTTTATAGCGAAGTCGCGCGGATGCATCCGGGCGAAGGCGCGTGTGAAATCGGCGAGGATGGTCATATCCATCCCATAGACGGCGATCAGCTCCATTTTTTTCTTGAAGGTGTTGAGCAGGGTAAGGTTCTGTTCCGGCGCAAGCACCTTTAGCGGATGCGGGTCGAACGTATAAACCACGGAGGTTCCGTTGCGCTCTTTCGCGCGTTTTACGGTTTCGGAGAATATCTTCTGGTGGCCGATGTGCACGCCGTCGAAGTTCCCCAGCGTCACCACAGGACGCACGGGTTTCACCGAGAGATTGCGTAAGCCTCTTACTATCTGCACTGCGTGAAGGTTCGTTAATTATTCTGGAGCCGTCTCGTCCCCGAAGCTTATGCCGATGCGCCGGGCTGTCGTGACATGGCTTCCGTTTGGCTCGACATTTTTCATTTTGTGCAGGGCCTCCGAAAGCGGCACGGCTACGATATCAGGAGTGCGCAGGGCCACCATGTGGTCGAACTTGCCCTCGTGCGCGAACACGACAGCCGCCGAGCCGTAGCGGGTGGCCAGTATCCTGTCGAACGCAGAGGGACTGCCGCCGCGTTGTATATGGCCAAGAACGGTTGTTCTGGCTTCAACGTGAGTTATCCGCTCCAACTCGCTGGCGACGAATTCGCCGATCCCGCCAAGCCGCACCTTCTCGAACGAGCCTTCTACGAGCCTCTTTATCACCCTGTCTCCCCCGGAGGCCTTTGCGCCTTCCGCCACGACGATGACCGTGAAATGCTTGCCGCGTCCTTTGCGCTCGTAGATTTTCTGCGAGATGGTCTCCATGTTGAACGGTATCTCCGGGATCAGGATTATGTGCGCCCCGCCTGCGATTCCTGCGGAAACGGCTATCCAACCCGCGTCGCGTCCCATCACTTCCACGACCATGACCCGGTGATGCGACTCCGCCGTCGTCTGTATCTTGTCTATGGCTTCCATCACTGTAGTTATCGCCGTGTCGTAACCGAAAGTGACTTCGGTTGCGCCAAGGTCGTTGTCTATCGTCTTGGGGATGCCGATGACGTTTATGCCCTTCTGGCCGAACTGGTGCGCGATGGATTGTGTGCCGTCGCCGCCGATGACTATCACGCAGTCGAGCTTGTTCTTTTGTATGTTCTCGATCACGCGGTCGGAGACGTCCATATCGCGCATGTTCCCGCCGATGTACTCCGCATACTTGAAGGGGTTGTCCCTGTTGGACGAGCCGAGTATCGTGCCGCCACGGGAGATAAGGCCAGAAGCCCGCGTCAGGTCCAACGGGTGCATTTTGTTGTTTATCAGTCCGGAGAATCCGTCGCGTATCCCGATGACTTCATCGTGGTACTCATGCGCCGCAGTCTTGACCACTGCGCGTATCACTGCGTTAAGCCCGGGGCAATCGCCCCCGCCTGTCAGAACCCCTATTCGCATATTCTTAACCCCCCGTATTGGTGAGACCGGCGACTTTAAGCGCCTGGACAATTATAGCGTAACTTTTTGTTTCAACCGCATGGATTAGCCCCGGAATTTTTTCCAGAGTCGCGGCTATTTATGATATAAAATCCGGCATGAACTTGCTTATCCGTCTTCTGATTTTCTCGCCTGCCGTAGCGTTGACGCTCGACCCCATGCCGGCTTTTGCGGCTGAGAATGGTGGAGGGGGGCTATGGATCGTCTCCGTCTTCACGAGGGGCGGTCCGGTCATGTACGTCATATTTTTGTTTTCCGTGCTTTCCATCGCTTTGGCGGCGGAACGCGCCGTTACGCTTCGCCAAAAAAACTTTATCAACAAAGCCTTCCTTCACGAGGTTAAAAAACTGGCAGTGAAAGGGGACTTTGAAAAGGCGATCGGGTTATGCAAAACGGCGGATGTGGCGATGAGCCGGATACTGCAAGCCGGATTGCGGCGTGGTAAATATGGGGTTATCGAGGTTGAACGAGCGATAGAAGCCGCAGGGGCGCACGAAGCCGGAGCGCTTGAGGCGAATCTGCGTGGCCTCGGTTTTATAGCCACGCTTGCGCCAATGCTGGGTCTGTTGGGCACGGTGACGGGCATGATTTCGTCGTTCGACGCTATTTCAACCGTCGGGTCGAACGGCCCCGCTGTGGTGGCCGGCGGCATAGCCGAAGCTTTGCTTAACACTGTCGGCGGCATAATAGTGGCCATCCATTCGCTGGCGTCGTACCATTTCTTCAAGGGAAAGGCCGACAAACTTACCCGCGAAATGGAAGAGGTTAGCATCCAGTTCGTGGAAGACATCATGCACGCCGTTGAAGCGGTTCGTTTGAAGACCGGTGTTTTGCAGGTTGTGGACGATGAGATTTAAACGCAACAACAGGGAAGAGGATTATTCGATCCAGCTCATCCCCCTGATAGACGTCATTTTTTTCCTCCTGGCCTTCTTCATGATATCAACCACATTCGTAGACTTTAACCGCAACCTGGATATCGAACTGCCAGAGGCGAAGGCTGGATCGGCTTCGGAGAAGTCCATGGTATTCGAGGTCGAGGTCGCTCTTGACGGCAAGATACGTCTCAACGGGGAAGATGTGACGCTGGCCGCTCTTGAGACCATTATCAAGCAGAGAGCGCCCGGCATGGCTGTCGACAAACGCTCCGCCGTTATCCGGGCGGACAAAAAAGCTAATCATGGTGAAGTAGTCAAGGTAATGGATATATGCAAACGCTCGGGGATCACAGAGATAGGCGTGGCGGTTCAATAGGCCGCCTTGTCCTGACAATCCTCATCTCCGTTTCTCTGGCCGCGCCCGTCAACGCCGAACCCGTGGCAGACCCTGGGAAAAAACCGATTCCATTCAACAAAAACTTGGCGTTGGCCAAGAAATATCCAATTCTCGCTTCCGTTCTGAAATCGGAGCCGTCCATGCATCGGGATTGGTTGCTGGAGGCTCCAATCCGGGTGGTCAAGTATTTTGCGGCCCGTCCGGAGTTTGCTTCGCGCCTGATGGCGGAGTATGACCAGATATCGGGACCTTTGGAGAAGGACGAAGATGGAAACGGCTGGATGTTCAGAGGCGTGTCTGGAGCTCAATACGTTTTTCGGGCGCATGGGGGCGCCAGGGAAAATGTTTATTTTGCGAAGTTTACCTATTTTCATTCTTCTTCGCTCGCCCCACAATTGAAGATATCCGGCTCTGGAGCGGTGGTTGTTTCCATATCGTCAGGGAAAGACACGGATACGACGACAATGGATTACGACATCTATTTCACCGAAGGAGGAGAGCCTTTGGATAAAGTGGCCGTAAGCGCTTCTATCCACATGGCGGAAATAATAAACGATGTAGCTTCTTTTATGGAGGCGTTTGCGACCATGTGCGGAAACGTCAACGACGATCCCGAAAGCGTCGCCGATGATATGAGAGACGCAGACGATGTTTTCACGAAAAAAGAGATCGGCGATTTTGAATCGGCGATGGGAGTCAAACGGCGCTGGAAAGGGCGTTGAGAATTAGACTCTTCCTTTTCTCACGCAATAGGCGATCCTCGCCGCCTGAATGTTCCCGGCCACGTCATGAACGCGGATTATTGACGCGCCTTTCATGACGGCGATGGCTGTCACGGCCTGAGTTCCAACCTTGCGTTCTTCCACCGGCTTGTCAAGTATTTTTCCGATGAACGATTTGCGCGACGCGCCTAGCAGGAGCGGATAACCAAGCGCAACGATCGTATCGAGCCTGTCGAGAATCGAAAGGTTGTGCGACGCTGTTTTGGCGAAACCTATGCCGGGGTCTAAAATTATTTTTTTAACTCCACGGCTCTCCAGCTTTTCCGCGCGTTCTTTAAGCCACCTCGTCACCTCCGCAACCACGTCGCCGTAACGGGCCTTTTTCGCCATGTCCTGCGGCGTGCCCTTCATGTGCATTATCACCACATAAGCCTGAGTCCTGACGGCAAGCTCCACCATAGCAGGGTGTGAAAGCCCCGTCACATCGTTGATGATGACAGCTCCGGCGGACAGAGCGGCCTGGGCCACTTCGGGTTTGCTTGTGTCAACGGATATGGGTATACGCGGGTGGAGGCGCGCGAGCGACTCGATGACCGGGATGACTCTGGCCAGCTCGTCCTTAACGGAAACAGGCGCGGCGCCGGGGCGGGTGGATTCTCCCCCCACATCTATGATGTCGGCGCCTTCGGCGATAAGCCGTTTGGCCTGGGCGACGGCGGCTCGCGATGAAACGCGGCGTCCGGAGCCTGAAAAAGAGTCCGGCGTGACGTTGATAACGCCCATGATAAGAGGGCGGGAGAAGTTGAGCTTCATCCCGCCACCCAATAATTCTGCGGACGGGTATTAATCGCCTTTTCTCTCCACCTTCTCTGACACGAACGTTTCAAGGGCGTCACCCGTCTTGATGTCGCTGTACCCTATGCCGATACCGCACTCGTATCCGGCGACCACTTCGCGCGCGTCGTCTTTTATGCGGCGCAGGGAAGTCACCTTGCCTGTGTAAACAACCACGCTGTCGCGGATGAGGCGTACATCGCTACCTCTTGTTATTTTGCCGGTGATCACAAGGCAACCCGCTATAAACCCGACCTTGGTCACGTTGAACACCTGGCGGACTTCCGCCCGGCCTGTGATTTTCTCTTCGAAAACAGGCTCCAACATGCCTTCCAGGGCTTTTTTAACGTCGTCAATGGCGGAGTAAATGACGCTGTAAAGGCGGATGTCGACTTCCTCAGCTTCCGCCAGGGCGCGAGCCTTATCCGCCGGACGCACGTTAAAGCCTATGATAATGGCGTTGGATGCGGCGGCAAGGCTGACGTCGGTTTCGGTAATGCCGCCGACGGCCCCGTGAAGGACGCGGATACGCACATCCTCCACCTTCAAGTCTTCCATGGATTTCTTGACGGCCTCGATGGAACCCTGCACGTCCGCCTTGATGATGATGTTAAGCTCTTTCACATCGCCCTTGGAAATCTGGGCGTGGAGGTTCTCCAGTTTCATATGCCCTTTTTTGGACCGGGCGCTTTCCGTCTTCTCCGTGTTGAGCCTTGTGACGGCAATCTGATGGGCGCGGCGTTCCGTCTCTGTGACCATGAACGTCTCACCAGCCATCGGCACACCGGAGAAACCCCAGACCTCCACCGGGACAGAAGGCCCGGCGGCGTCGATCTTGGTTCCCTTGTCGTCTATAAGGGCGCGGACCTTGCCGTAATGCACGCCGGCCACAAGCGGGTCGCCCACTTTGAGCGTGCCTTTTTGGACAAGGGCCGTGGCGATCGGGCCTTTGCCCTTGTCGAGCTTCGATTCGATGATGACGCCGTAGGCCAGCCTGCTGGGATCGGCTTTCAGTTCCAGCACATCCGCCTGTAAAATGACCATGTCCAGAAGATGGTCTATGCCGATGTTCTTTTTGGCGGACACTTCGCAGAAGATGGTCTTGCCGCCCCATTCTTCGGGGACAAGGTCGTGAGCCATCAACTCTTCTTTAACCCTCTGCGGGTTGGCCCCGGGTTTGTCCATCTTGTTGATGGCGACCAGGACGGGAACCCCTGCGGCCTTCGCGTGATGGATGGCTTCCACAGTCTGCGGCATCACGCCGTCATCCGCCGCTACGACAAGCACGACAATGTCCGTCGCCGCCGCGCCGCGGGCGCGCATGGCGGTGAACGCCTCGTGGCCGGGCGTGTCCAGGAATACGATCATCCCCTTGTCGAGCTTGACCGAGTAGGCGCCGATCCTCTGGGTTATTCCGCCGGCTTCCGTCTCCGTCACGCTGGTTTTGCGGATTGTGTCCAATAGCGATGTTTTGCCGTGGTCAACGTGTCCCATGATGGTCACCACAGGCGAACGCGGCAGGAACCCGGAGGTGTCTTCCACCTCTTTAACGGTTTGCTTGGTCTCATCCTCGCTACGGGTTACTATCTCAAAGTTCATGTCGGTGGCCAGTTCACGGGCCACTTCGGCGTCCAGCGTCTGGTTAAGGGTCGCCATGATGCCTTTGCCGATGAGCCTTCGTATTATCTCGTTGGCTCCCACTCTGAGTTTTTCGGCGAATTCCTTGACGGTCGTCGCCTCGTCAATGACGATTTTACGGGCCGCCGCTTCCCGCTTTACGCGGTCTTCCTCGGCTATCATCCGCGACAACTCGGCTTCTTCGGCTATTTCCTTGCGCCGGGTCTCGTCAACCTCATGGCGTTTGCGCCGGGTTTCGACCGACGCCTTGCGCTTGGCTTCTTCCTCTTCTTTCCTGCGGATTTTATCTAGCTTTCTTCGCTCGTCATCGCCGCGCTTTTTATGATCCCACCTGTCTCCACGCCCGTCCTCGCGCCGTTTTTGCGGCTTGTCGGCGGTGTCAGGCAGTTTCTTGGCGGGCGGCGGAGCCGTCGGAGTGGGCGGCTTGGCTATTATCTGGTTCCTGTAATCCGGCCTCGGAGGACGTTGCTGAAATTCCCTCTGCGGTTGTGGCGACGGTCTCCTGTCCTGTTGCGGCCTGGGGGCGTGGGCCGGGGGCTGAGGCGCCCTCGCCGGGTTAGGCCTTTGAGGCGCGGAATATGGGGCGGAAGGCCTGTCGCCTCCGCCCTGTCTGATTGGCGGCCTCACAATTTGCCCGCCCTGCTCCAAAGGTCTGGGCTCGGCGGGTTTTGGCGTCTCTTTTACGGCTTCGACCTGCTTCGGCTCCGCTTGCGCCACAACAACACATTTAATATTATGTTTAATTTTTATAACCTTTTTAATATAAATGTG
>JADGAO010000270.1 GCA_015231995.1 Nitrospinota bacterium
TCATCACTGTGAAGTAAGACCGGGCGCGGACTCCCATCGCTTTCGCGTTCGGTATGTGAACAGGCGAAAGCGATGCTTTTCCACCGATTTTGATATAGAATTACCCTTGCTATTGAACGGAATTTGCCTTGAGGGGGGGGACTTTGAACAAACTGCCTGTCTTCAACTGGTTCATCGAAATGGGTGACGTGTTGATAACCGTAGAGACTAAAGCCGTTGGCGTGGACATACCCCTGCATCTGCGGGAAAACGAGACGGTGGATTTCATACTCGGGCAGGTTCCTACCCCAAAGTTGACGGCGGATGAAGAAGGCATCACGGCTCCGATGCGTTTTGGCGGAACGCTTCATACATGCAGGTTCCCATGGGGATCAATACGCCAGATGGCGTCGCCAACTGCGGTCATGCAATTTTCAAACGTCCCTTCGGCGGAGACTCAGGAGGCGGGTGACAGAAAAAAAGGGCCATCAAAAAAGAAGGGCGGGCATCTGCGCGTCGTAAAATAGGCGCGCCGGATTATTCCGCCAAACCCAGTCCCGGCCACATTCTGTCTATTTTACTCACGGTCTTCTCGTCCATAACAATGTCGTTAGGCCAGGGGCGCGTATGGCCCTCTTCCGGCATTTTGCGCGTGGCGTCAACAATCATCCTGCCATCTTCGATGATGATGTCCCGGCGTGGATCAACATTGTTGAAAAATTTCCAGAGCGCAACGGAATAGTTTGACGGGTTCACATATCCATCCACCATCAACAATATCCTCACGGCCTTTGCGGTGTCGGCTTTGAACAACTCACGCGCAGTGCGCGCTCCATGGCCCGGTGAATCCTTTTTAACCGAGACTATCGCCAACGGGCTTGCCACGTCGGTGAACGGCATGGACCATCCCGCCACGTCGGGCCGCGTTTTCACCGCTGATGTGAACGGCGCAATATCCCGTCCCGCCCACGATTCGGGCTTGGCGCGTTCCTCGCCTTCAGTTGGCGGCGTCACGTCTATCCCAAGCTTCGAGCCGTACAACGCCTTTGGCGCGGAGTGATCCAGAACGTCGAGCACACCCTCGTTCAACACGAGGCCGTTTTCAAAATCGAGGCCGTCAAGAACAGCCCGCGCCACCTGCGTGTAGTCGCGGACGTTAACATCCTCCCCTACCGCAAGGATCATTTTGGCGAAGCTCATCTGCCCTGCGCCCCATAATCCGCTCATCATCTGGCGGGCGTGAGCGGGATATCTCTTTTTCACCGACACGATGACGCAGTTGTGGAACACCCCTTCCCACGGCAGGTCGTAATCCACGATCTCTGGATGGATGGTTTTGAGTAGTGGCAGAAAAATCCGCTCCGTCGCCTTGCCCATGTAACAGTCTTCCATCGGAGGTTTGCCGACGATCGTGGTTAGATAGATGGGGTTTCTTCTGTGAGTGATAGCGGTGATATGAAACACTGGGTACATGCCCGTCAGCGAGTAATAACCCGTGTGGTCGCCAAACGGGCCTTCCTCCCGCCGCTCCTCCGGCTCGACGTATCCTTCAATGACGATCTCCGCTGTCCGTGGAACCTCCAGGTCAACGGTCTTGCACTTCACCAGTTCCACACCCTTCTGCCGAATGAATCCCGCCAGCAGTAGCTCGTCCACGCCCGGCGGCATGGGCGCGGTCGCGGAAAACACGACGGCGGGATCGCACCCGACAGCCACGGCGACTTCCGTTCGCATACCACGCGCCCGCCATTCGTCAAAATGCCTCGCGCCATCTTTATGGATGTGCCAGTGCATCCCGGTGGTTTTGGGGTTGAACATCTGCATCCTGTACATGCCAACGTTACGCCTGCCGTCTGCGGATTTCGTGAACACGCACGGCAGGGTTATAAACCGCCCACCATCTTCCGGCCAGCATTGGAGTATGGGCATGATCTCAAGGTTCACGTCGCCGCCTATCTGGACGACTTCCTGACATGGGGGATTAGCGTCGTTCACGATTTTTGGAGGGAACTTCGCCATTTTAAAGAGCAGGGGCAACATTGCAAGTTTGTCCTGCCAAGTCGCGGGAGGTTTCATTTTGATGAGCGATTCAATATCTCGCGCAATTTCTTCCACATCCGTTGAGCCAAGCGCCATCGCCATCCTGCGAACGCTTCCGAATGCGTTTATGAGAACCGGCATGGACGAACCTTCCACATTCTCGAAAAGCAGAGCCTTACCGCCACCGGACGATTTACTTACGCGGTCGGTTATCTCGGTGATCTCAAGTATGGGCGAGACTTTTTCCTTGATGCGGACAAGTTCGCCCGCAGTCTCCAGCGAAGAGATGAAGTCGCGGAGAGATTCGTGATGGAAACGTTTAGTCATGATTAGGTTGTTATCCGTTACTGAGATTGAGACATAAATAATTGTTATGAAAAGAGGGGACTTTTCACAGCAATTCTAAAAACTCTTCTACGGACATTCCAGATGCCCGGATCAATGCCCGAAGTGTACCCACGGATAGCTCGCGATGCTGTGGAACTGAAAGATTGACTCTTAAGCCCTCTTTCACTAGAACGAGATGGCTGCCAACCTGTCCAGCGACCTGCCAGCCAACCTTGCGGAAAGCTACTGCCGCCTCCTTTCCAGAGATGTTGGCAAGCCGCCCCATTATTCAGACCGCGACGACAACGTGGGAGATATTTGGCTTGTCCCGGAGAGCTTTCTGATCCTCCGCCCAAAGCCATGCGGTAATGGCTTCTTTTATATTTTCCAGAGCTTCCTTTTCGTCCTGCCCCTGTGAAACGCATCCAGGCAGGGCTGGACATTCAGCCACGATCCAGCCATCTTCGGCGCTTGTCAGTGTTACATGAAATAGCATCGTGCGTTTCTCCTAAATGGCAATTCAGTTTCGCCGTTCTTAGCGCTGTTATTATATCAGTAACGATTCTCCCGTCATCTCTGCCGGTTTCTCAATTCTCATCAGACTCAGAATCGTCGGCGCGACATCGGCCAGTTTACCGCCTTCCCGCAGGCGTAACGAATCAGGCCCCACATAATAAAACGGCACGGGATTAGTCGTATGCGCGGTCATCGGCTTCCCATGCTCCACCATTAGCTCGATATTGCCGTGATCGGCGGTGATGAGCAGATGCGCTCCGGCCTTTTTACACGCCTCGACAATCCGCCCCACCGACGTATCCACCACGTTGACGGCTGTCAGCGCCGCTTCCCAAACGCCGGTATGCCCCACCATGTCGCCGTTGGCCAGGTTAACGATTATCACGCTGTACTGGCCCGATTCCAACGCCT
Source organism: Nitrospinota bacterium (assembly GCA_015231995.1). GTDB lineage: Bacteria > Nitrospinota_A > UBA7883 > UBA7883 > JACRLM01 > JADGAO01. Next base: position 3,274 of record JADGAO010000270.1, read on the forward strand.
CCACAACGCCATCCGTCACTTCCGCGCAACTCATCTCCGGTTTTAAGTCGTATGTCCGCACTCGCGGCGACGGGGCCAGCTTGCGCGTCTCGCCGGGGAAGACCTGCTCCACACCGCCATTGAAAAAGAATGTGACGTGCGCGTATTTCTCTGTCTCCGCCGTGCGAAGCTGTTTATGGCCAAGCCGGGACAAAACCTCTCCCAATCCGTTCTTTGGCGGATGGCTATCGAAGGCGACGGGCAAGGGAAACTTTGCGTCGTATTCCGTGAGGCAGGTGACGCTAACGCGGGGAAATAGGCTCCGTTTGAATTCCGTAAACGCCGGGTCGTGGAAAGCGCGGACGATTTCCCGCATCCTGTCGGCGCGGAAGTTGACCATTAACAGCTCGTCATTATCGCGCAAAAGCCCGACAGGGGCGCCTTTGCCGTCAAGGATCACTGACGGCTCCACAAATTCGTCCTGCACATTTCGCCCATACGAGGCGTTCATCGCCTCTTCCGCCGAGGCGAACTTCAAACCCTCGCCGGATGTCATCGCCTGATAAGCCCTGGATACCCTGTCCCATCTGGTGTCCCTGTCCATCGCGTAAAACCGGCCCTGCA
>JADGAO010000271.1 GCA_015231995.1 Nitrospinota bacterium
ACGGCTTTGGGCATCATCTGCGCGCCTTCCATCTCCGCTTCGGTCATCGGCAATACGGACGGGTTGGCGATGACCACGACCTTCGCGCCGTTGTCCAACCGCGTGTACTCCGCAACCAGCGGCCCCGGAACTTCGTCTTTGAGTTTTTCGTCGTATTTGAACTTGTTGGCGCGGACGTACCTGCCGCCCAAGCCTTTGAACCCGGTCTCCGTCGCCGCTCCGGTGAGGAACTGGATCACCTGCCCGATGGGGCCGATTGCGCCTTCGTCACGCGCCCCGGCAAGGCGAACGGCTATCTCGCCGCGAACGGGCGTCTGCGCCCCGTAAAGTTCCTTTAGCGCGAGTTTCGTCATCATGTACGCCGACGAGACCGACGCGCACGCATGGCCCGCCACCTTCACGCAGTCTGTGTATGTGTAATGAATATGCTCTCCTTCGGCCACCGCGCCGAGCGCAACCGCCAGCGGGTCGAGCATGGCGATAGGCTCCACCTGGGCGAAGAACCCCTGTTTCCATTTGGTATGGGGCGTCATCGTTTACTTCCCCCCGCCAGCGGCTGTGTTCAGGTCGGCCAGGAGTTTTGCGAGGTTCGTTCCGTTAAGCTCGGCGGCGGCTTTTATGCTCTGCGCGCCACCGCAACAGGAATCCACGTTGTACTGGTTGAACACCTTCATCGTGGCGGAATATTTTTTCACCGCGTCGTTTATCGTCATGTCTGCCGTTACTAAAGCCATTTGTCTGATACCTCTCATACGCTCAAAATCATATTTTACACTATTCCGCCGGGCCGAGCCGTTTGCCGATCTCGGCCAGAAGGATTTCCTGCGCCTCCGCAAGCGGGGCGTTTATCGTGCAACCGGAGGCTTTGGCGTGTCCGCCGCCTCCGAACGTCTGCGCTATCTCATTGACGTCTATCTCATGTTTTGCTCGAAGGCTGGCCCTCGTCACGCCGGGTTTCACCTCTTTGAACAGCGCCGCCACTTCCACCCCTTGTATCGCCAGAGGGTGGTTTACAAACCCTTCGGTGTCCACCTTTTTCCACTCGGCGCCCTGTATGACGGAAAGAGGGAAACTGGCGATGGCGGTCCTGCCATCGTGATGGAGCCGGATGGAATCTATCATCCTGCCAAGGGCCATCGTGGTCTCGTAATTGTTATGGAAGAAAATCCGCTCGCACACCTTTGCGGGATCGGCCCCTGCGGCTACAAGCTCCGCCGCCGCCCGGAGCACGTCCGGCGTCGTATTGGAAAATCGGAACCGCCCCGTGTCTATCACAATGCCGGTGTAAAGATACTCCGCCGCGTCCGCGTCCGGGACAAGCCCCAGCGCCTTGATGAATGTGAGGATCATCTCGCACGAGGCCGCCGCGCCCTCGTCTATATAGTTGATATTCCCGAATACCTCGCCGGTGATGTGATGGTCTATCACCAGCAACTTCGCCCCCTCGGCGATCAAATCAGCCGCTTTGCCGAGGCGCTCCAGGCTTGGAACGTCGGCCGTTATCACGCAGGAAAACTTGCCGAGGGAAACGGCCGTCTCCGGCGTTTTCACCCAGTGGTAGTTTTCGAAATAATCGAATATGGCCGGGGCGGGCGAGTCTATGACGATCTCCGCCTCTTTGCCAAGCTTGAGCAAAGCCCACTTCAACGCCATCGCGGCGCCAATCCCGTCGCCATCCGGGTTGACGTGCGACGATATCAGGAACCGCCCGTTGCGTTTTATGAAATCCAGGGCTTCCGGGGGTACTGCCACCACGTTCTGCGCCAATCCCGCGTTTAACCGAACACGTCGGGCGGCTCTTTGAGGAACTGCACGAATCTCTGTTTTTCGATACACTTGGCGTAGGCGTCATCCGCGCCGATCTTCCCCTGTTGCAAGAGGTCTAGTATCGCGTCGTCCAGGGACTGCATTCCGAACTTCTTGCCAGTCTGTATGGCAGACGGTATCTGGAAGGTTTTGGATTCGCGGATAAGGTTGGAGACGGCGGGGGTGACGATGAGTATCTCCAGCGCGGCGCAACGTCCCTTTTTGTCCACGCGCTTGAACAGGTTCTGCGCGACGACGGCCTTCAACGATTCCGAAAGCGTCGTGCGTATCTGCCCCTGCTGGTTTGCGGGGAAGACGTCTATCACGCGGTCGACGGTTTTGGCCGCAGACTGGGTGTGGAGCGTGCCGAAGACCAGGTGGCCCGTGGAGGCCGCCTCCAGCGCAAGGGCTATCGTCTCCAGGTCGCGCATTTCGCCGACCAGTATTATGTCCGGGTCTTCGCGCAGGGCGCCTCTTAACGCGGCGGCGAAGGACTTTGTGTGCGTGCCCACCTCGCGGTGGTTGACTATGCAACCCTGCGAGCGGTGGACGAACTCTATCGGGTCCTCGACGGTGAGTATGTGGTCTTTTCTCACCTTGTTGGATTGGTCAACTATCGCGGCCAACGTCGTGGATTTACCGGAACCTGTCGGCCCTGTGACCAGCACCAGCCCCTTGTTGAGCGTCGCCATTTTCTTGAATATCGGCGGCAGACCGAGCTGGTCGGCAGTGAGTATTTCCGATGGTATCTGTCGGAACACGGCGGCGATGCCGTATTTCTGCATGAAAAAGTTGGCGCGGTACCGGGCGAGGCCGGGTATCTCGTAGCCGAAGTCCAGGTCGCCAGTCTCTTCGAAGTGTTTGACCTTTTCCTCCGGGCATATCTCGTAGAGCATGGCCTTCAGCTCTTCGCTCTCCAGTGTCTTGTACTTGACCCGCTCCATCTCGCCATGTATGCGCAGGACAGGTTGTTGGCCGGAAACCATGTGCAGGTCGGACGCTCCCTGCTCGGCCATGAGTTTAAAAAACGCGTCTATTTTGGCCATATAGTCAAACCCTCCCGGTTAACCTTCGCCCAATTCGGCAAGCAAAACCTCGCGAGCCTTCATGACGGGGAACTGGCGCCCCGTCCATATCTCGAACGCTTTCGCCCCCTGATAAATGAGCATCCACAACCCGTCAACCGTCCCGGCCCCTTTGGCGCGGGCTGTGGCAAGAAACGCCGTCGTAAGCGGGTTGTAAACGATGTCCACCACTGTCTGCCCCTCATGCAAGGCTTCCACCCCCGGCGGCAAACCGGAAGGGTCGCCCCCCCCGGCCATTCCCACGCTGGTGGTATTGACAATTATATCCGCAGTGGCGACGGATTCAACCAGCGTTTTATGATCGTTATATCCCATGGCTATCGTCTTGGCCGATGGCGCAAGCCGGGACAAAAGTTCCACCGCGCGATTTTGCGTCCTGTTGGCGATCGTCAGGCTGGCGACATTCTCGGCGATGAACCCGCTTACAACCGCCCGCGCCGACCCGCCCGCGCCGTAGATGAAGATTTTTTTGCCGGCGAGGTCTTGTATGCCGCCGATCTCTTTGACGGATTTTATCAGCCCGTATGCGTCGGTGTTGTAGCCGGTGAGTATATCCCCGCTTTTCACGACCGTGTTCACCGCGCCGATGGTTTTGGCGGTGGGGTCTATCTTGTCGAGAAAATCCATGACCGCCATTTTGTGCGGGATGGTCACGTTGAGGCCCGCAAGCGGCCCATCGCGGAACCGGCGCATGAAAGTGGCGAGGTCTTGCGGCTCCACGTCGAATTTTTCGTACGAGAACTCGTCATCGGCAAACCCTGCCTCACGCGCGGCGGTAGAGTGCATGAGAGGGGAAAGGGAGTGTTTTATCGGATGCCCGACGATGGCCAGATGGATAGGATTGAGTTTTTTCATAAGAGGGATTTTAGCCGCGGGAGGGAGCGGGGGTCAAATTTCAAGTGGTGGTTTTTAGCCCTGATTCCGAAGTTGAGGAGAGATTCTTCGCTTCGCTCAGAATGACAATG
>JADGAO010000272.1 GCA_015231995.1 Nitrospinota bacterium
TGAAAAACAAAGCAATCAGGAGCCAAAGCGTTTTCAACTTCGGAATCCGGATTAACGTGATGCGGGCGGGACGCCCGCGCTCCCGTGGGGGAATCCGTGGTCAGCGACCACGGGGAAGCGAAAGAAGGATGCCGGGGTCAAGAAGACCACCGGCGAGCAAATCAGGGATAATGCGGCGTTCATCACGCCAGCCTGGCTTTTATCTCCCCGTTTTCATCGTAAAAACTCAGGTTGGCGCTCTGCCCCTTCTCGATGGTTATGCCGATCAGCTTTTCGCCGTTCCCGCCACGAAGCGTTATGCAAGGCTCGCCGGTCGAATTAACCTCGACCTCCATGCGGTGCTCTCCTTTTCCCTCCGAAAGGCGGATGGCGGGCGCCCCGTCTTCTTTCATCTCCAGCTTGACGCGTTCATGCCCGTTCTTATCGTAAAGCCCGATGGCCGGCGTTCCGTCGTCGCGCAAACCGAAAATGGCCCGTCTCCTGCCGTCTTTTCCGAAAAACCCGATGGCTGGTTCGCCACCGCCTCGAATTGTAATGACGGCGCGAGACCTGCCCTTTTCGTCAACCAGCCGGAACTCTTCGGCGGTCACGATTCTCTTGTCACTATCCATTTTCATTCCCAGCAAATCTGAGGTTTTGTTAAAGCTCCAAACGCCTGGCCGTTCGCATTCTGGCGCGTATCGCTAAAATCAACAGGAGCCTTTTCTCCACCCGTCATTTTAACCCGGATTCCGAAGTTGAATTTGGCTTTTATGTTCAATCGTTGAGGCGGGAAAATAAAATCATCGGTTTAGATAGACGATCCGTTGTAGGGGGGGCGCCCGGATCAGGAAGGGCGACCCAGCGGGTCGCCCCTACACAACAAGGATATACGTTTGGCGATGGGCTTCAATTTCGGGATACGGATTTAACCCTACAGAGAAGCGTTGTGTTACCAAAATATGGCTTTGAAGGGGTAAAGAGGCGGCGAGGCCCGGTTTTTTTGGCAAATAATCTTATTATTTTGGGAGTCAGTGTTGCGGGCGGCGTTCGCTTGGGATATCATTTCGGTTTGGTGTGCGCCCGTAGCTCAGCCCGGATAGAGCGTCAGATTGCGGTTCTGCAGGTCGCAGGTTCGAATCCTGCCGGGCGCACCAAATAAATCAATCCCTTGCCGCGTTCATTTCCTGAGGATCATCCGGTTTGTCGTGGAGCGGGTCTCGCCGACGGACGTTACGCGGATCGCCGCCGTGTCTCTCACCGGGCATTTGTTCTCGCACACGCCGCATCCTATGCACAGCTTCGGGTCCAGATAGGGTATCTTCAGTTTTTTGACCGACCCGTCGCGGTCTTTTATCTCTTTCGTTTCAAACCAGATCGCTTTGGGCGACGTGGGGCATACCTCCTCGCACACGATGCACTCCACGTTCATCGCCCACGGCAGGCATCGTCCCCGGTCGTAGAAAGCCGTTCCCAGCTTCACAGCTTTTTTCTCCGGCGTTCCCACCCGGTCTTTGACGGTCATCGGCATGATGGCTCCGGTCGGGCATACGTGGCCGCACAGGGTGCAATGATGCTCGCAGTAGCCGATCTTGTTTACGAGAATCGGCGTCCACAATCCTTCCACCCCAGCCTCAAGCAGGGCGGGTTGCAGGACGTTTGTCGGGCAGACTTTCATGCACATCGAGCATTTTATGCAACGCCGCAGGAAATCAGGCTCATCCAACGAACCGGGCGGGCGTATCACCGACGCAATGGCGGCGTTGCCGGAGCCGAACGAGCTTTTCAATATCGGGTATAAAACAAAACTCGCCAGCGCCGTCTCGAGAATCCTGCGCCTGCTTGCGTCCAGCGGTTTGTGGGCGGAACTGCGCGCGCCGGGTAGTCCGTATGTAAGAGCGCCTTCCGGGCAGTCGTAAATGCAGTTCATGCAGACGACGCACTCGGAGGCGCGAAGCTCGGTATGCGGGTCGCACGCGCCCTGACATCCTTTGAGGCACGTCAGGCAGTCGTTGCACTTGTCCACGTCGCGCCGTATCCGCATGATGGAGAAGGAGGAGATGATCCCCAGCAACGCCCCCAGCGGGCATAACGTCCGGCACCAGAAGCGGTTCACATAACGGTTCGCCAGAATGAACCCGATGAACAGGAACCCTATCAACGCGCCGCCCAGATAAACAGGCGGTTTGCGGTATATCGCCCCAGCAATCTGGTCGAACGACGGAAAGACGGAGATGATGAACGCCCTGCTGACCGTTGTGATGGGGTCGAACAGGCCTATTTGCGACGCGCCGAAGAAGGAGAGGGCGGTCAACGCTGTGAGGATGTAATACTTCATCCGGTAGATCGGGCGGTACGCGTTCTCCTCGTGGTATTCGGAGACGCGCCGTTTGAGCAATATCTTTCCCGCCCAATGATGCATTATCCCGTAAGGACATATCCACGAGCAGAAGAACCGGCCCAGAAAAAGCGTGGGGATGATAATCAGCAGGGCGAGCGCAAGCCCTTTGTAAACCGTCCAGCCCGTCAGCAGGCCGGAGAGGTAAACCAACGGGTCTGTTTTCAGGAACAGCGCCGTTTCATATCCTTTGAGATGCCGGAAATCCGCCGCCCAGATGAGGAACAGGAAGAGCGCGACGAAAAATATAGACCAGACCCTTCGGATGGTTTTGAGTGAAAATGGGCCGTTTGAATCTGGTTTCATGGTTCAGACCGTAACCTCGGCGTGGTGAAGCTCTTTCCAGCGGGCCACGCCAAGCCCCCGTTTTTCGGACATCTTCATGAACTCCTGCCCTGCGGGGTCAAGCCCCAAAAGGCCCATCGAATATGCGTCTATCGCCACTTCGTCCGTCCCGGCGATAATAGTGTCGAACACGGAGACGTCGGAGAGCGACCCGCCGTTCGGCCCGTTTCGCATCAACACCCTCGTCGCGTCCATCACGGTCAGCGTAGGGCGGAACGCCTGCGCCAGGTCGGCGATTGACGTGTGGATGTCCTGATGAAGCTGGTTGCGCCTGCCGCCGAGCATTCCGTACCAGTTCTTCTGGGACAGCGTCGCGCCGGATAGCGAATGATGTTTGACCACCGGGGCGTTAATTATCTTGTCCGCCTCGAAGACGGCGCGGGTGACGGGCCATTGGGTCAGCAGGGAGCCTTTGAGGTCCGCCGTCCGAAAGTCGCCCTCGTTGGGTATGAAAATTATCGCCCCGGCGTTTTTTGCGGCGGACTCTATCCCGGAGCGGGCGAAACAACGGTATGGGTCGTTGAGAGACACATCCGTGACGGTCACAGACGCTGGACGCGCGGGCATGATGGCCTTTATGATCGCCGCGACGACGAGCGGGTTTGTGTTGGCCGCCTGTTCCGGGGAGCGGTCCCACGCTACGTTTGGTTTTATCAACACGCGGTCGCCGGGTTTGATGAACTTGTCCACCCCGCCGAGTTTTTCCAGCGCGGCTTTGACCATTCGGTCGGCGTCCGTCCCGTGGACTATCGCCATGCGTGGATATACCGCGCCAACGTCCACCGTAAATTTCGGGATGGCAAGAATTTTTTCCGGCCTGCGATATACCGGCTCGCCGCTACGCGCGATATAGGTGATAGCCGACACGCCAAACGCCCCGGCGCATGCGTACGCCACGCGGTTGAGGAACCGTCTGCGGTCGTAAAGCTCCACGTTTTTATTTTTGGACGGCATCGCTACACCGTTAAACCCTAATTGCGAAGTTGAAAATGAACTTCTTTTTATCAGAGGACTTATTGATCCGAGGCGTCCTGCCTTTTCTCCCCCTTACAAAGGGGGAGTGGCGCTCTGCGCCGAGGGGGTTTAATTCAATCTTATCGCCCGAATGTTGCGCCAA
>JADGAO010000273.1 GCA_015231995.1 Nitrospinota bacterium
TAGAATAGAATATTCTTTCGATGGATTCTTCGATGGCGCTCAGAATGACAATAACCGATCGTTGCTGAGGGAGGCCCTGCGACCTTTGAAAAAACCATCATCTTTCATTTTGTTGTATTTTCCCACAGTTGTTGTTTTATGCCACAACAACTTGCTCGCGGATAAATCGTATCATATTGATAACACAAACATTTATCATTGGCGTATTTATTGCTTAAGTTGATACCACGGATTTGTGCAAGTTGTCGAATATAGCGATTTTAAAGCGCCTGAAAAGCCTCCGATGGCTGATTGATATTTCCGTTTGACGCGCTTTTTGACATCTGTCAACATCTTGCAAATTACGTTTAGTTTCCGGGGGTAATTCCACGTCCAGATAAAAGCGGTTCTATCGCTTTTCAATGGACGCTTATTTCATAATGTGAGGGGGTCAAATCGTGAAACGAATTATTTGTAATATTTTCCTGTCGCTGACATTTTTCATTTCCGCAACAATGTTTGTTGATGGATTCGTCGCGTCCGCCGTGGCCGAGCCGAATAATGACAACCTCCAATCCGGCACGGTGGTATTGTCGCCGCAGGTTGTGACGGCCAACAGGTGGGGCGCTTCCGCCGATTCCCTCATCTACCCGGTTTATTCTTTAGACTGGCGCGAGTTGCAGACTCTTCCAGCCAGAGACGCATCCGAAGCGGTGGAATCGCTACCCGGCGTGATAATAGATCGCGGCGGCGGACCGAATAGCGTCGCTTTCACTTCAATCCAGGGTTCGGCGTTCTACCAGACAGTTGTGTTGATTGACGGGGTTCCGCTGAACGACATGATGAACGGACTCGGCAATATCGGGCAGATTGACGCATCCCAGATTGACAAAGTCGAGGTGGCGCATGGCTCTGTCGGCGCCATATGGGGTTCCGCGATGGGCGGCGTGGTGAACATCATGACCAACAACCCCACACAGGGCAATTTTGCGCGCGCCGGCGCTGGCGGCGGCGAATACGGGACCAGTTTCTTTAACGCCATGGCAAACGCCAGCACTGGCGCATTGGCCGCATCGGCTGGCGGGTCGCACAGGAAATCCACCGGCCCGGAAAGCGTAGGGAGCCGTGGAGAAAGCGTCTCCAACGGGTTTCTGAACGCCAATTACGCTTCCGACGCCGGCCTGTTCTGGGTAAAATCACGAACATATCAGGGCGAGGTGGGGACTGGACAGTACAAAGGAGTGCTTGACGGGTATTGGGAAAACACCGTATTCAAGACAAACGCGGTGAGCGGCGGGTACGACGGTGGAGCAGGCCCTGTGAAGTTCAAGGCGCTGGCTTATAACCAGACGCAGAACTATGTCGTCCAGCAAAACCAGGAGCCGACGGGCAGGCTGGGGGACAGCGCAACGGACGACACCGTAACCGGAGGCTCGCTGATCGGGCGGATTGGGGAGGATGACTCTGCGCTGACCCTCGGCGTGGAGGGTAAAAACGGAACGGTGAAAGCCGCTTACATGCCTAAGCCCGAATATAGCATATCGTCGGCTGGAGCTTTCGCAAACATACACAGGCAAATTGGCGGCGTGAATGTGGAAGCGACCGTGCGGCAAAGCAATGAGGACACGTTTGGCTCGTTCACCGGTTTTGGAGCCGGAGTCAGCTGGCGCGCAATGGATGCGGTGACGCTCCGGGCGTCGGTCAGCCGTGGATACACCGCGCCGCCGCTTGGCTATCGTTTTAGCGAGTACCCGGGCTGGTCGAGGGCCAATCCCGACCTGACGACCGAAAAAGCCCTCACATGGCAGGCTGGCGCCAGGTTCCTGTTGGGTTCCACCACGGCTATGGAGTTGAACGGCTTCTTTGCCAACGTCACCGACGCCATCGCCATCACATACGACGACGAAGGGATCAGCATGTACAAAAACTTCGACGAGTTCGAGCGCAAAGGGATGAACGCCTCCGTTGACACCAAGGTGGACAACTATCATTTCCGCCTCAACGCGCTCTATCAGGAAACATATAACAAGAAAACAAGCGAGTTGGTGAAAGACCTGCCCCGGTCGTCTTTTAACGCCCGCGCCGGATATAACGACGGGCGCCTGGCCGCATACCTTTTGGGTTCGCGCACCGAAAGCGTGTTTTCGACGGACTCCAACGGGAAGGATGGCGAGTGGATCGCGGGAGCTAAAATAAGCTACACGCATGTCATGGACAACAAGACGAACATAACCGTCGGCGCAGGCGTTTACAACATGACCGATGCCCGGACGTACGATCACGAACTCCTGCCGCAGACATATCCGCGCCAGGCGGAGGCGACTGTTTCCGTGGCGTTCTAACATTTTTGGGGGAGCTGTGTTTATTTATGATCAGCCCTGAAAACGACATGCGGCTTGCGTCGTATGTCCTCATCGAGCCGCATCCGTCGCAGGCCGGATGGGTCGTTTTTAAAAACCTTGTATCGGGGAGGGATTTCACTCTCCCCGAAGACAGGGTAGGCATGTCGCCATTCGGAAGCAAAGCCGACTATACAACGCGCCAGTTCCTGATAGCCGAAGGTTTCCTTGCGACCGCCGAAAAGGAGGAGTCGTTCATCCAGGCCAGGCTCAACCAGCTCGCCTACGGTTGCCCAGACTATACCGCAAGGGCCGTGCTCAACCCGACGATGAAGTGCCAGCTTGCGTGCGTCTATTGTTCGCAAGGAGCCGTCCGGCAGGTGGACAAACCGGCGGTCAGCCCGGAGAAGATCGCAAACCAGATGGCGGAGCGGTTGGGCAGACTGCCCGCCAAACGATGGTCCATCACTTTATCCGGCGGGGGGGAGCCGTTCTCCGCGCAGAACTGGGCTTTGGACGTGTTGACGGCATTGCGCGACCACGCGAACCGGCAGGGGGTCAAACTCGTCGTCAAAGCCGTCACGAACGGAACGCACAACATCGCCTCGATACTTGATGAGTACGACAGCAATGGAATCTCCATAGAGGCCCTCGCAATCACCGACGACGGCCCGGATCACGACCAGCTACGCCCCTTTGCGAACGGCAAGCCTTCGCGCCACGTCGTCCACCAGACGATACGCCAGATTGCCGGACGGCCCAAGACCAGGCTCGTCGTCAACACCAACCTTCCCAAGCCGGGCGCCAAAACGCCGGAGATGATCTTCGATTACTACCAACGCACACTGCGCCAGGTCAAAGAGCTTGGCGCGTCGCAGGCCTCCTTCGCATTCCTTATGGAGGAGGTGCCGATTGGCGAACCCGGACAGCTTAAAGGCAAATATCTCGCCGACACGCCGGAGCTGGCCGAGCTTACCATCAAGCTTGCAGACCTTATTTTTACGATGGGCCTCTCCACGGACATGAGCGGGCATACCGGGGTCAACTGCTCTTCTTTCCAAAGCTCCATGGCCGGCGCGTTCGATTCTGCGGGCAATGTCGGGTTCTGCTCCGGCGTGATGGAAGGCGATTTGATGAAGGATCCGCTTTCCCCGGAGGCGCGGAAGTTCGACTTCCGGTTCGGAACCGGGCAAGAGGCGTGGCGGACGCATTGCAAACAGGAAGACGGCAGGTGGTGCCCCTACCTGCTTTCGGTCTGCAACTTCGGAGGGTGCCGCCTGCCGGCGATCGCCGAGGGATACGATTGGAGCGGAACGGTGGCTTGCAACTTTAACGTATTCGACGCGATCATGCGCCAGCATCTGAAGAAGAGATATCTGAAGAAATAGGACAGCCGTAGAGCTATTACGCCCGCAGGTTATTAGCCCGGATTCCGAAGTTGAAAACGCTTTGGCTCCTGATTGCTTTGTTTTTCATT
>JADGAO010000274.1 GCA_015231995.1 Nitrospinota bacterium
CATGGATTGGTTTTGGAAATTATTTCCCGTTCCATGTTCCCTTTCCAGAGAAAGCATTGCATAGATTCTTCACTTCACTACGTTTCGCTCAGAATGACAATGGTCGTTATTTGTCATCCTGAGGGAGGCCCTGCGACCGAAGGATCAAAGTAGAATTGAATGTTCAATCTATTGCCCACCTCCTGCCAGGCGCCATATGATGACGGAACTAAATCCTAAAGTAGGCCGCGCATAACATGGAAGTTCTCGTTATCGCAAGCAACCAGGCTAAAGAACCTTACCCGGTGATGCCCATTGGGGCGGTCATGCTGGCGGATCTGCTCGAAAAGAGGGGTGACAACGTCCGCCTGCTCGACCTCTGTTTCTCAAACGACCCGATTGCGGAAATCCAGACCGCCCTTCAGTCGCCCACTGACATGGCGTTGGTTTCGTTTCGCAACCTCAACAACCACGACATCCTCCACATCACCAGTTATTTGCCGAAACTCGTCGCCATCGCAGAGACTATCCGCGCTAAAAACATCCCCCTCTACATAGGGGGGGCCGCCACCGCCATCGCGCCGGAAGAAATCCTCGCCCGCACCGGGGCCGACGGGGTGTTCGTCGGGTCGGCGAAGTCTTTTGTAAACCACCTCGGCGCCGGCACATTGCAACGCGGGGTGATGAAGGATTGGAATGGGGAAACATATGTTCCGAGCAATATCGAACGCTGGATAGACGTAAACGCCTATTTCAAGTATGAGCGGATGATTCCACTGCGGCTGAAGCGCGGATGCCCGTTCAAGTGCAGTTATTGCAACTATAACGCGCTGGAGGGGGCGCGTGATTTTATCGAACCAGGGGACGATCTGGAAAAATTCATCCGCCAATGGCAGGGACGGGACATCTGTTTCGACATTGTGGACTCCATGTTCAACGTTCCCGAACAATGGGTGATTGACGTCTGCCGATGGCTCGCCGAACGCGATTTGAAAGGCCCGTTCCACATCTCCGCGTTTACGCCGATCGTGAAAAAAGCCGCCACGCTGGAGGCGATGATGAGCGCAGGAGCCACTCACGGAATGATCGGAGCCGACAGCGGATGCGACGCGATGCTCGAAGCGTACAACAAACCGTTCCGCATGGCCGATATTGACCGGTTTCTCGAGCTACGGCGCGATTACGATTTCCGGTTTTTCTGGACATTCATCATCGGCGCTCCCGGGGAAACTCTTAAGACCACAGAAGAGACAATGCGGTTTATTGACAGGCTTCCAGACACCGATCCGGTTTACATCACCACCGGCGTCAGGATTTATCCTGAAACCGACCTGTACAAGCGGTTGACGGAGGAGGGAAGGATCAACGAGTCCACTTCGACGGCAGACCCCCTCTACTATTTTTCGCCGGAGCTTGACGCCGCCAGGACCACCGATGTTTTGCTGAAATGGGCGGAGAATAACCAGAACGTCCTTATCTCCACGGAGACCTACACCGACGCGTATCAAAAGGCTTTGGAAAAGGCGGCCGCGTTCGGAATGCAAAGCCCTCCGACATGGCGCAACCTGCCGGTTATCAAGCGGATTATGAAACGTTATCTGGCTGGGCAGGGCGGCGCGAATCACGGCAGACGCTACGGTCAGGTTTCAACAGGCGCTAAATAAGGCGTTGACCCGCTCCGGCTTTTTATTCGCCATCTGTTTTAAGGCGGCGGGTAGGGCGGCGAATCCTGAAAAAACCGTCTTGTGAAAATTGTATGGGGGGCATGACTTAGGTCATATCCCTTTTAGCACTTGTCAAAACATAATCATTTCCCATGAGAAGGGGACAGAATCTAAAATCTGTCTGAGGGTTTTATTATTCCAAACTGAATGGGGGGAAAGATGAAAGGTAAAAAGCTAGCTCTTGGGGTGTCCCTAATGGCCCTGCTCGCTTTTCCGGTGTCTCAGGCGGCGGCGCAGGAAGCTCCTAAGCTGACTGAAGACGAATGGAAAGCGGCAAAAAGGATATATTTTGACCGTTGCGCCGGTTGTCACGGCACGCTTAGGAAAGGGGCTACCGGCCCTACCTTGCTTCCGAAACGCACCAAGGAACTTGGAACCGAAGCGTTAGAGGTGTTTATTTCCGAGGGCACCGCTGGCGGTATGCCTGCGTTTGTCTCAGGCGGCATGCTCTCCGCGCAAGAAGCCAACCTTATGGCCCGGTTTATCCAAAACGATCCGGTCGCTCCGCCTGAGATTTCTTTGGCGGATATCAATGAAACCTGGAAGGTCATTGTTCCAGTGGACAAGCGGCCCTCAAAACCAGAACACAGCAGGAACTGGCAGAACTTCTTTGGCGTAGTCCTTCGCGATGCGGGTAAAGTGGTTATCTATGACGGTGACACCAAAGAGAACCTTGGCGAGCTTCCCACTGGTTTTGCGGTTCACATCCTGCGGTCTTCGGCTTCCGGCAGGTATTTCTACTCTATCGGGCGCGACGGCAAGGCCACGATGATAGACCTCTGGAGCAAGACGCCGACCATGGTGGCCGAAGTGAAAACCTGTTCCGAGGCCCGTTCCATCGAGACCAGCAAATTCCACGGTTACGAGGACAAGCTTGCGATAGTCGGTTGCTACTGGCCGCCTCATTTTGTTGTTATAGATGGGCAGACGCTGGAACCAAAGAAAATCGTGAGCACTCGCGGTTACACCTACGACACCAACGAGTACCATCCGGAGCCTCGCGTGGCGGCCATCGTGCCCTCGCACTATTCCCCTGAATGGGTTCTCAACATCAAGGAAACCGGCTTTATTTGGCTGGTGGACTACAGCAACCTGCGCGACATGAAAATCAAGATGATCGAGGCCGAAAGGTTCCTGCATGACGGCGGATGGGATGCGAAAAAACGCTACTTCATGCCAGCCGCTAATATGAAGGACACCATGGTCGTTATCGACACCAAGACGGGCAAGTTTGTGACAAAGTTCAAGACAGGCACCAAGCCCCATCCGGGACGCGGCGCCAACTGGAACGACCCGAAATACGGCCCGGTCTCCGGCACGGTTCACCTTGGTGAAGGCAGGCTTGCGGTGTGGGGTTCCGATCCCGAGAACAAAAACAAGGAGTTCGCCAAGAACGCTTGGAAAGTTGTCCGCTCTATCGAGTTGAAAAAAGGTTCTGGATCGTTGTTCATGAAGACCCATCCCAAGAGCAAAAACCTCTGGCTGGACTTCACGCTCAACCCGGAGCCTTCCAGTCACCGGAGCCTGTGCGTGATGGATATCACGAAGCCTGAGGAAGAAGCCAAGTGCTTTGACGTCGCCGACCATGGCCGCGTCGTGCACATGGAGTACAACAAGAACGGCGACGAAGTATGGGTAGCCGTGTGGGACAAGGCTGGAGAGATTGTCGTGTTCGACGACAAAACCCTCAAGGAGAAGACCAGGTTCAAGAACCTTGTGACTCCGACTGGCCACTTCAACGTGTACAACACGATGAAGGACGTTTACTGATCGGTTTGATTCCCCCGAAAGGGATGGGTCTTGAAAAAGGCCTGTGTGTCTGAACGATGGGATCCGCGCGGATGGCAATAGCCATTCGCGCGGATCTTTTATAAAAAGCCACCGCTTTCCTTGCGGCCTTGGTTTACGGACCGCCGGGGAGCAGATATAATATGTAGTTATGAAACGGCGGTTGATTTTTCCGCTGGTGGCGTTGACGCTGGCTCTATTCGCGCCGATTGCCGCCGCCGATGATGTAGCGGCTCTCTACGGCGAGCATTGCTCGCCATGTCATCATCCCAAAAGACTCGGCTT
>JADGAO010000275.1 GCA_015231995.1 Nitrospinota bacterium
TGGGGGCGCGGAATTCCGCGCCCCTGCTACTACTGTATGCCCCTTACGCGAACCGCGCGCGCTATCTTTTTGAGGGCAAGCATATAGGCCGCCTCGCGCATGGTGACCCCTTCGCCGATCGAGTATTCCCGCACCTTCCGGTAGGCGTGTATCATTTTTTCCCGCAACCGTCCGGCGACCATATCCTCTTCCCAGTAAAACCCTTCGCGGTTCTGCACCCACTCGAAGTAAGAGACGATCACGCCACCGGCGTTGGCCAGAATATCCGGGACAATCGCCACACCGCGCGAGACAAGCTCCGGCTCGGCGTCCAGCGACACCGGCGCGTTTGCCCCTTCCACGATGATACGGGCGGCGACACGGCTCGCGTTATCTTTGCGTATGCAGTCGCCCAACGCGCAAGGGATGAACACGTCGGCGGGGATGGAGACGATATCTTCTTTGGGTAACGTCTTGTCGCCGAATCCGCGCACGCCGCCGCTAATTTCCTTGTGCCGTATCAAGGCGGGTATGTCCAACCCTTTCGTATCCGACGCCATGCCGGAACTGTCGCTTACCGCGACGATTTTCACGCCCAGATCGAACAGCTTTTGCGCCGCGTAAACTCCCACGTTTCCGAACCCCTCGATGGAGGCTCTGAATTTTTCGGGCATGCCTGCGTCGCGGGCGGCCTCCACGGCTATCATGGCGACTCCGGCGCCAGTGGCGGATATCCTGCCGAGCGAGCCGCCAAGCTCCACCGGTTTCCCCGTGACCACGCCACGGGCAAGCTCGCGGTGTTTGCGGTATTCGTCGTATATCCAGGCCATTTCGCGTTCCCCGCTGTTCACGTCGGGCGCGGGGATATCGAGGTTCGGGCCGATGTCGTTGAGGAGTTTCACCGTGTATTTTCGGATGAGCCGCTCCAATTCGCTTTGGGAGAGCTTTTTGGGATCTACGACGATCCCCCCTTTTCCGCCGCCAAACGGCACGTCCACCAGGGCGGTTTTTAGCGTCATCAGTGTCGCCAGGGCTTTGACCTCGTCCAAGTTCACGTCTGGATGAAGCCTGGTGCCTCCCTTATATGGGCCGAGCGTGTCGGAGTGCTGAATGCGGTAACACTGAAAGATTCCAGCCGATCCGTCGTCCATCTTGATGATGGCCTTGAACCTGATGATTTTGTCGGAGACGGCGATGCGGTCAATGATCCTCTCGCCCGGATAAGTTTGTTCAAGCCCAAGGCGTCCGCCGGTTTTTTTGAGAAGCTCGATTATGTTGCTTATCGCAGAGTTCATCTTTTTACCCGCACATCAATGAAAACATCATTCTACTTTAAAAAAAAGGTATTCGGGGTTTCTTGAAATAATATGGGGTGAAAGGTGATAAAATTGGAACTCGACTAAAAAGCTCCGCAAAACGTTACAGTCTTCTCATGTTTTTTTAGAATGATGAAACGTCTATGAGTCAGTCCGAAACCGACGAAGGGCTATTTAACGATTTCCTCGAAGAGTCCGAGGAAATGGTTGTAATGGTGGAGGCCGCCTCGACCCAGTTGGAGTCCAATCCCGCCGACCTGGAACCCATCCATGAAATTTTCAGGGGCGTCCATTCCCTCAAAGGGATGGGATCGTTTTTCAATTTGACGAACCTCAAAGAGTTTTGCCACGATTTCGAAAGCTTTCTTGGCCTTGTGCGGGACAAACAGATTGAGGTCAACCATGACCTGATCCTTTTCATTCTGGAAGGCGCAGACCACCTCAAAGCCATATTCCACCGGATGAGAGCCGTCCGGACCGACGTTGAACTGACTCCGCCGGAGGATGAATACCTTGAGAAAATCGAAGAGAAAGTCTCCGGCGGCTCCGAAAAGGGAAAGTACGACCGGCTAAGAATAGAGCTTCTCAAGTATTTCAACAGGGCGCGGGACGATGGGGCTTTCGACGACGAGACTCCCGCAAAAGAGATTCACGACATCATTACGCGCGTCGTTCCCGACCTTGTGCTCGACAGGAGAAAGACGGTTGCCGCCATCTCTTCCAGATGGCTACGTGGCGAGATGGAAGTGACTCGTGAGTATAACGACATCAAGATGGTTATTGACGCGTCCATGGCGGGTGGAAAACCGGAGGACGCCCACAAGATTTTCACATCCAACCTCGACGCTCTGATAGAACGTCATGCCGGGGCAAACGACGTCGAGGCGGAGAAGATACTCCGGGATATAAAAGAGAACTTTGACATTTTCTATCAGGACGAGTTGGGGATAGACGACATGCTCGCGTCGGTAGTCTCCAACTCTTTGAACGATTACGCCGCGCTTCTTGCCGAGATAAAGCCCGCCACGAAGGCGGAGAAGGTGGATAGCTCCGCGCCTGCGGGTTCCGATGGGGGGGGGAAAGCTTCGGCGGTGAAGGCCAAGACCGTGCGCGTCCGCGAGACGCTTCTGGACGAATTCATGGATCAGATGGGAGAGCTTATCACCATCAACGAGCTTTTCAACATCCTGCAGAGGCGGTTGGAGGGCAATCAGACCGACGGGCTTTCCACCGACATGAAAAACGCCAACCAGGCGTTTTCCGAACTTTCCAACCTGATGCAGAAAAGCCTGTACGAGGTGCGTAAAGCCCCACTGGAACGGGCGTTGTCTAAGCTTCCCAGCATAGTCCGCGGCATCGCCAAGAACGCTGGCAAGGAAATAAAGCTTGCGGCCACCGGAGGCGACGCGGAGGTGGACAAGAGCCTGCTTGAAAAGATCGAGATGATCCTTATCCATTGTGTCCGCAACAGCTCGGATCATGGGATAGAATCCGTGGAAGACCGGAAAAAAGCCGGCAAGCCCAGCGAGGGCAGGATATCCATTGATGTTTGTTCCGACAAGAGTACGTTATTCATGAGGATATCCGATGACGGCAGGGGCGTGGACGTGGCCGCCGTCAAGAGAAAAGCGGTTGAAAAAGGAATCATAAGCCATGACACGGCGTCGCGTCTGCCCGACGCCGACGCGCTCAACATCTTGCTTCGTCCGGGATTTTCCACGGCGGAGCAGGTTACGGAGACCTCCGGCAGGGGAGTGGGGCTTGACGTTTTACAGGCGAACGTGTCGGGAATGGGCGGCTCGTTCCGCCTTACGAACGATCCGGGCAAAGGGCTTGCCATAGATATCTCCCTGCCGCTTGCGTATACGACGAGCATTAAGCTTGGGCTTATGCTCGACATCGGCGGGAAAGCGTTCCTGATACCGGTGGAAAACGTGCGTGAAACGTTCAAAGCGGCCCAACCAGAGGTTACGACCGTAGAGGGCAGAGGCGAGGTCATAAGCAGGTGGGGTCTGCTATACCCGGCCGTCCGGCTAAGCCATATGTTCGGGATAAAGCCCAGAAGCGCTAACATATGGGATGGAGTTTGCGTGCTTGCCGAATCGAAAGGTACGAGGGTCTGCCTTGTTGTCGATGAGATGCTTGGACAGAGGCAGATAGTCTATAAACAACTCACCGTTACCACCCGCCAGCCGACCGCCTTCGACGGCGTGTCCATATTGGATGGGCGGCGAATGGCGCTCATACTTAGCGTCGAAGGCGTGATAAAACAATTTCAAGAGTGATGATGATGGAGAAAAAAAAGATATTCGTCCTGCCCGGTGAAATAGCCGTTACAAAACAGCCTTCCGTGATAGCCACTCTGCTGGGATCATGCGTGGCCGTGTGCCTTTACAATACGAAAGGCCAGTACGGCGGGATGAACCATTATATGCTTCCCACAGGAACGGA
>JADGAO010000276.1 GCA_015231995.1 Nitrospinota bacterium
AATGGAATATTCTTCTTGATAGATTCTTCACTTCGCTACGCTTCGTTCAGAATGACAATTTTTTTGTCATCCTGAGGGAGGCTCTGCGACCATTGTCATCCTGAACGAAGTGAAGGATCAAAGTATAATGGAACATTCTTTTCGATGGATTCTTCACGGAGTTTACCCTGAGTCTTTCGAAGGGTTCAGAATGATCTAATTACGGAAATCCAGTTGACATGCTCGATAATTATTATTAAAATAAATTACTTTTCAGATACTTGAAATGGTATCCTTAATGCAACGCTTCAAGGTTGTTGTTTTTATCGCCCTGGTTGGGGTCATTTTCGGGGCTGGCGACGCTCTCACGGGCCAGCCGAACGTAGATTTACTGTTCCAAAACGCGAAAAACCAGTACACCGCAATCTTCAATTCCCCGCGCAAGCTCGCCGACAGGGCGGAGTGGGAAAGCGTCGTCAGCAGGTTCCGCCTTGTGATAAAGACAAGTCCGTCCTCCCCAAGGGCCAGCGAATCCATGTACACCGTCGGGCTTATCTATAAAAACCTCTATCGTCGTTCCGGGGCGCCAGCGGACAAGGCCGAGGCGCTGGGCAGTTTCAACCAGCTTCTCGACAGATATCCGAAAAGCCCGTTGACATCGAGCGCCAGGCGGCATATCGGCGACATTCAGTTTATCGGGAAGGATTACGCGAACGCTTCCAGGTCGTATCGGAACGCCGCGCCGCGCCGCGATAAAAAGAAAAACATTAAAACCGTCTCCATAGCGCCTTATACCAAAACGGCGTTCGCTCCATCCCCTGTTCCCGCCAAAACCGACGACGACGGGGAGATCGCCACGCTACTGGGCGTCCGGCAATACTCCGCAAACGGCCATACGCGGCTGGTTCTCGACCTTTCCGGCCAGACGGCCTATGACGTGGATAGCGTCGAGAAAAACAGGATGAGCGTCAGCCTGATGGGCGTTAAACCTGCGTCGTCCGTTTCCCGCTCTATGGAGTTCGACAAGGGGTTGGCCCGCCGCGTCCGTCTGGAAAACGCCGGAAACGGGGTGATAAAGGTGGTTATCGAGTTTACAAGTCCCGACGTGGATTCCTCGGTCATGGTCATCAAAAATCCGTTCCGGGTCGTGATAGACCTCGGCTCCGCCTCTGCTCCCGCTCCAACCCCGTCCGCCCAGGCGCGTGTTCCTTCCAAACCACCTGTCCGCGAAGGCTCGGAGTCAAAACCGGTCATCCCGGACACTGGCAGGATACGCACCATCGTCATTGATCCGGGGCATGGCGGCAAAGACCCCGGCGCCATCGGCCCCACAGGGCTTATGGAAAAAGACGTGGCTCTGGACATAGCCAAACGGCTTAAGGCGAAGTTGGAAAGCAGGATGGATTGCAAAGTTCTGCTTACTAGGACGACCGACAGGTTTCTGGAGCTTGACGAACGCACCATGTTCGCAAACTCCGTCAACGCCGACCTGTTCGTCTCCGTCCATCTTAACGCAAGCCGCGACAGAAAAGCTCGCGGCGTAGAGACCTATTTCCTTTCCCCCGCCAGAAGCAAAGAAGAGCTTGCGACAGCCGCCCGCGAAAACATGATGGCTCTCGGAAGCCAGGATGAGATAGAAAACGACCTCGCTTACATCATGAGCGATCTGACCAGCACCCAGAAGGTCAACGACTCCGCCACGCTGGCCGGTTCCGTGCAAAGCTCCATGACCGGCGGTATGCGGCGCGCAAGCCAGCCCGTGAAGGATAAGGGGGTCAAGCAGGCGATGTTCTATGTGTTGTGGCGGGCGTCCATGCCGTCCGTGCTGGTAGAGACCGGCTTCATAAGCAACCGCGAGGATGAACGAAGCTTCAAAAACTCCGGCTATCTCGATAGCGTGGCCGAGTCCATCGCCGGGGGGCTTGCGTCCTATGGCAGGGCGTACATGGTCGCGTCGGCGAAGTAGCGGGGACGCAGTTCGTTCAGCTGTCGAAAGACGCTTCCACCACGAAAACGTGGCCGTCCACGGTGAACGGCATGGCGATGACCGCTCCTTTGGTCACGCTCTCCACCTCGTGTCCACTGCCGGTGATGATCGTCGGTATTCCCGCCTCGAACACCGCGCCGATTTCCGCAAGCCTCCTGCGGGCGTCGCCGGATATCATGTTGGTAAGCTCTCCGACCGCATCCTTGATGTCGCTGTTTATCTCGGTGTAAGTTTCTCCGAGCATTGACCCCACTATCTTGCACACGGCCCCAGTGGAAAACGAGAGGACAATCGCCCCTTTGGACGCGCCGGTGAGGCCGATGATCCCGGATATGTCCCCTACGCATTTCTTGTCCTGCTTGACATAGGGCTTGCCGGGTTCCGGCTTGACCATCGCCATGGTGGAGAGAACATTTACCGTGGCGCTAAGAAACGGGTTGATATACTCGGATTTCATGAAGTCTCCAGTAATTTCGCCTTTTATAAAAAAAGTTCCCTAAGCTTGCGATAAGCCGCTTGGCGGCAATTACAGTTGCGTGTCATTCCTGCGGTTCGCCGGCCCGTTCCATCCTGCCGAGCGCCGTATCCACAAGCCCCGCGAAAACCTCGCGCTGGTCGGGATCGAGCTTGTAAAGCAGATCAGCCGCTATTCTGTCGGGTATCCGCTCCATAAGCCTCGCAAGCGACAACCCCTTTTCGGCCAGGGTTATCCATACTTTTCTCCGGTCGTCTGCGTCGGCCTCACGGCGGAACACTTCTCTGTCTACAAGCCCGCCGATTAGCCATGTCGTTGTGGATGGCGGAAGCCCCAGAGCCGAGCCGATCGCTCCGATGGTCATCCGTTTGCCTTGGGCGGCCACCTTAAGGGCCTTGCGTTCCATCTGGCTCAATTCGCGGCTTAACAGCGGAAGCGTGGATTCTATCTCTTGATACCGATCCACTACAAGGCCTACGAGCTTTGCGACCCGGGCCGATTCACGCGTAGGCTGTGTCATTGAGTCCCCACCTGATGTATGGAATGTTACATTTACGGCTGGCTTACCGTCAAGAATTTACTCTGCAGGATTATTTGCATGGGAAGGAGGGGTGAAAGCGCGTTCGTGGCGGCGTGGCCAAACAGACATAACGGCGGCTAAACGTCTTTGGCCGAAACCAGAAGCCGTTTTGCCGCCGTCACCGTCCACGCAAGAAGCGTCACTTCATTCCTCTGCGGTTTCCTGTCATGTGGCGATGTCCGCCCCGTATGGTCTGAAGCATTTTGCGATGCCTCATGGCTTTTCCCATCATAAGCTTCGGCGACATTGCCATTACCTTCTTGTGCGAAGGCGCAAACCTTTCCTGTTTCACCGCCCTAAGCATAAATACCTCCTTCACCCGAAGAAATCACAAGAATCTTCCTTCCCTGATTTCGATTTGTCTTCAGACGGTTTCTTTGCCGATTTTTTTTCGCTTTCACGGCGTTCTGTCCCGTTCCAGACTTCACCATCGCTCAAAATTATGCCGCCGCATTTTTTCGCTACCCCGGCCAGCGACACAAGCCTTCTTTCCGCCGTGCCCGCAACGCTATCATCAGGTTTGGGCATACTTTCCTCCTTCCAGAACTCCTATCTATAATATGTGCCTTTTGTTCTAAAAAAGCAAAAGCTGGGGGGAGGCGTGAATTTGCTCTTCTTTAAAAACGAACGCGGGGCGACGCATAACCAAACGATCTCATATTTTGTCATCCTGAGGGAGGCCCTGCGACCGAAGGATCA
>JADGAO010000277.1 GCA_015231995.1 Nitrospinota bacterium
CTTCTCGTCGTAATAAAGAACAACTTTCTCGCTGGTGAAAGGCAGAGCATCCACAGCCGATTTAGTAAGGTTTGCGACGGGCATTTAAATATCCTCCTGAGTTTCCGTGTAGGCGCTATGTAGGCAGATTATTTAAAACCGCCTCAAAGTCATTAGGAAAACCGCTAACTAAATGTAGCACTTAACGCATGGAATATCAGGCGATATTCTAAATATATAAAACCGTGTAGGATTATTTTAAAGGTGAGATTTTGACGGAACTACTAACTCGTAATCAGCGGGTCGGTGGTTCAAGTCCACCACGGCTCACTTAATTTTTCAACGCGTTACACATGCCAAAACGTAACGCTCAAATCTAGAGTTACCCCAAAGTTACCGCACGGCGGGATTTGACAGTGTTCCCGGCCTCTCGTACAGATGCTTCTGGAAATTGATAAACAGACTTTTAATCTCGCCAACTTCTCCCAGAACGTCCAATCCATCCGCCATAGAATGATACTTGAGCTCAATCAGATTTGGGAGCCTTGCCTGGTCTAGCTCTTCCACGCCGGTCTCAATGTATTTGAACAAGACAAACTCCAGAAACTCTCGGTGTTTTATTTTCAATCCATCAAATATTTTTGACCTGGCCTGCGATACCCGCGTTGCTCTTGTCATGGGCTGAATGTAAAAGACGATGTATTCCAGCACATCAAACAGGTCGCTTTTCTCAGCGTCAATCAACTTTTGCAAAGTGGAAAGCTCTTCATGACCATAACCGGCCTCGGCCAGCTTATCGAGCAGAGCTTTACGAGTGGCGGGGTTTGACCAAATTGTCCTCAACTCTTCTTCGCTCTTGAAGTAGGAAAAGGAGGCTCCAAACAGATTTTTTATAAATTCTTCAGCGGAAATAGGCCTGCCGTCGGCGCTCCAAAAAGAAGTGGCAATCATGTGCTGAATCTCTCGCTCCTTGCCGTCACGGAGTTTGATTTTCACCTTCTTATTGCACACACATGGGCTTTTACCGCATACAGGGCAAGGCGCTGGTGGTTCTTTCTCGCACTTACAAGGCCGCTGGGCGCATACAGGGCAGGGGCGTGGAGGTTGCTTCACGCACACACAAGGGGTTTGCCCGCACTTGGCGCAAAGCTCTGGCTCTATCGGTTCACCATCCCATTCCGGATCGGCAAAATGATGGTGGGCATCCACAAAATCGTAAATCGTAAAATAGTCCTTGCCGTCAAACAGGCGGGTGCCGCGTCCTATAATCTGCTTAAACTCAATCATCGAGTTTATGGGGCGCATCAACACGATGTTACGAACGTTACGGGCATCCACGCCCGTTGACAGTTTTTGCGATGTGGTCAGGATGGTAGGGATGGATTTCTCGTTATCCTGAAACTCGCGTAAACACTGCTCCCCAATCTCACCGTCGTTTGCAGTGACCCGCACACAGTATTTCGGGTCTTTGCTTAGGCTGTATTGATTGACTAAATCCCTCACCGCCGCCGCATGGGCTTGGTTGGCGCAGAAGACGAGGGTCTTTTCCTTCTGGTTAATCTCGTTCAGGAATATCTGAACCCTCTTGGCTTCACGCGCCTTGATTTCGATGATGCGGTTAAAATCCGCCTCTTCGTAAACCTTGCCTTCCTCAATCTCGCCTTCAATGATGGTGTCGTCAGAGGTGTAGATGTAATCATCCAGCGTGGTCTTGATTCGCTTCACCTTGAAAGGGGTCAGGAAGCCGTCGTTGACGCCTTCTTTAAGCGAGTAGATATATACCGGCTCGCCAAAATATCGGTATGTGTCCACGTTGTCTTTACGCTTGGGCGTGGCCGTCAAACCAAGCTGTACAGCAGGAGCGAAGTATTCCAGAATGCCCCGCCAGTTGCCTTCGTCATTGGCTCCGCCCCGGTGACATTCGTCAATGATAACCAGGTCAAAGTAGTCCTTTGGGTACTCGCCAAAGTATGGCGTATTGCCCTTGCCACTCATGAAAGTCTGGAAAATGGTGAAGAAAATGCTTCCGTTTGTCGGGACAGCGCCCTTCTTGGCTATTTCCTTCGGCTTAATCCTCACCAGCGCATCTTCGGGAAAAGCCGAAAAAGCGTTGTAGGCCTGGTCTGCCAGAATGTTTCGATCCGCCATAAACAGGATTCTCGGTCTTCGGCCACCGTCCCGTTTAAGGTTCCATCTTGTTTGAAACAGCTTCCACGCAATCTGAAAGGCGATAAAGGTTTTTCCCGTGCCTGTCGCCATTGTCAGCAGGATTCTCTGTTTCTCTTCGGCGATGGCGTTAAGGGTATTGGCGACGGCAATCTCCTGGTAATAACGAACACCTTTAGTACCGCCAACGGTTTCGTAAGGAACCGCATCAAATTTGTCTTTCCAAACGTTCTGGCCGGAAAAAGTCTTTCGCCATAGTTCATCGGGTGTGGGGAATTTAGCAACCAACCCCTCATGACCTGACTTCATGGAGATTTCGTATATCTCCTTGCCGTTGCTGGCATAGGTGTAATCAATGCACAGTTTTTCGGCGTAGGTCTTGCCCTGCGCGACACCTTCGCCAACTTCCAGTTCATCGCTCTTGGCTTCAACAACGCCAATCTTGCGGTTCTTGTAGACAAGAATGTAGTCGGCTTTCATCGGCTTGTCCCGTTTGCCGCCTGACTGGATTTTGCCAGCGGTGATGTGGAACTCGCGTAAAACTCTGGAACCCTCCACCACGCCCCAACCACTTGCCTTAAGCGCGGGGTCAATGTATTCGGCTCTGGTTTCAGATTCGTTCATGGCTTGGCTTCTTTTTTGTTTTTTTTAAGCGTGGCAATTTTGGCATGGATCCGACGGCGCGTTCAAAGTCCGCGTCCACCGGGCGAGCGTCTGCGGTAGTCAGTATCTTGAACTGGTCGTATTCCCGTTTCACCCGGTAGCCCACCGAGATAACCATGTCGAGGTTGTAGCTGTCCAGCGCACGTTCTACTTTTCGATTTCCCTCTTGGCGAACTAACAAGTATTTCTTGTGAGTTGCCCCCGGCGCCAATTCGCCATCTGCGTAAACGGATTGAATATGTTGGCTGATATTTTGCTGGGTCGTCCGAAATAATTCCGCCATATTCTGTTGCGTAAGCCACACCGTCTCGCCCTGGAACCGCACATCAATTTTCAGTTTGCCATCCTCGGCTTGGTAAACGAGAAACTGTCCGTCAGGCGGCGCTGGCAGTCCCTTACTCATGAGATGGCCTCCTGAATGGGCTGGGCACGGATTGCACCAGGCGTAGCATGGTTTCAGCAGTGGCGACATCGGTGAGGTAGTTTTTGCCATCGGCGGCTGGCAATTTCAGTCGGTGACAGTTTGTCACCGACTCACTGCCCTCTTTGCTTAAACGCTCCTTTAGCTTATTCCAGTATTTTCTGGCGGTTTGATAGCCGGACTGCTGGGTAAGAGCCTGCACAATGTCCACCACCGAGAACCACCATGTTTCCGTCGTCTCGTCATAGACGCGGCGGATTTCATGTTCTTCAAAAATGGCGGACGGCATTGGCTGTTTTTTACTCATAAGATGGCCTCCCGAATGGGCTTTTGCAGTTTGCCATCGCTGGCCGACATTTTAACAAGGGTACAAATTGTACCCAAGTTGTAAGGGCAACCCGGTGGGTCTCCCTTACAAACGCAGGCATTTTTAAGCCGTGACAA
>JADGAO010000278.1 GCA_015231995.1 Nitrospinota bacterium
TCAGAATGACAATATTACAAATGCGATGGATTATGCGAAGGTTTCTTGAAAAGGTGTTAACCGCTTTCAAAAGGAGTATTATAGGTCAGCATCGCAAGTTCACTTGAATCTGCTACAATTAGCGCGGAGTGGTGAATGTTCAAGACCTGCGTATGGCGTCGTGAAGGCGTGTGTTCGGACGGCGAGCTTTTGAGTAAAGGCCCGTCTGCGACAGCCTTTATCGGCGGGAGGTGAGTTTGGACGCGAATGGGCAGGCCGATGAAGTCCGCCGCCTGGAAAAGGAAACCCAGAGATTAAAATTGAAACTGGCCGTTTCCGAACAGGCCAGAGAGCGGTTGGAGAACCATCTCGATAAGCACAACAGCCTCTTCAAAGCCAACATCCAGGATTTGGACGCCGTCATCGCCGACCGCGAAAAACAGATCGCCGAACGCAAACTGGCCGAGGAAATAAAACAAGAGGCCCTTTCACGCCTGCAAAATATAGCCCGGCTGGTGCCTGGCATTGTGTTCCAGTTCCGCCTGCGTCCCGACGGTAGCTCCTGCGTTCCTTACGCCAGCGATGCCATCCGCGACATCTACCGCATTAGCCCGGAGGAAGTCCGCGAAGACGCGTCAAAAGTGTTCAGCGTCGTTCATCCCGACGATTTGGACGTCCATCTGGCCTCCATACAGGCGTCGGCGCGGGACTTGACCCCCTGGAAGCAGGAATACCGCCTCAAGTTCGGCGACGAGCCTGCGCTCTGGCTTTTCGGAAGCGCCATCCCGCAACGTGAGGCGGACGGTTCGACGCTCTGGCACGGTTTTATCAGCGACATCACTGAACGCAGGACGATCGAGGAGATCACGCCGGATATCTTCTACACGATTGATCTCAAGGGAAACCTTCAACGCTGGAACCGCAGTTTCGAAAAATTATGCGGGCTTTCGCCGGATCGGATGAAAGGCCGCCTGTGCCTTGATTTCATCTACGAAGAGGATCGCCCGATCGTCGCTGGAGACATCCAGAAGGTCTTGACGGAAGGATCGGCGCTCAATACCTATCGTTTCATCAGGAGCGACGGCGCCCTTGTCCCGTTTCACTGCAACGCCACGCTTATTTTGAACGCGCTGGGCGAACCGTCCGGTTTCGCCGGGTTCGGGCGGGATATCTCCAAGCTACAGGAGAAAGAGAACCTGCTTCACGCCGCCAAGGAACAGGCCGAGTCCGCCACGAGGCTCAAAGACAAGTTCGTCATGCTCGTCTCCCACGACCTGCGTTCTCCTATCGCCATGATACCGTCCGCGTTGAACATCCTTCGCGAACAGTTGGCCGACAAGCTCGACGAGCCGCAATTGAAGTTATTGGACAAAAGCATCGTCAACTGCGAGAGGCTGATCGAGATGATAGACCAATTGCTCGACATCAGCCGTCTGCAAACCGGGACCGTAAAGCCGTTCCTCCGGTTTATAGACGCCAATGCGTTGGCCCGGCAGATAGTCGAAACGCTTTCCCCTCTGGCGGAGCGCAAAGGCGTCGCGCTCATCAATGCGATTAAGGAGAAAACGCGCATCTATGCGGATTACCAGCTTATATGCGAGGTGATATCGAATCTTGCGACCAACGCCATCAAGTTCACGAGGGCAGGGGACACGATCACCATCTTCTCGCCGGAGGATAACCCCTCCGCCATCGCTGTCAAAGACACCGGCATGGGAATCGCGCCGCACATCCTTCCAAACCTGTTCCATCACGAAATCAAGACCACCACCACCGGCACCGCCGGGGAGCTGGGCACGGGCCTGGGCCTGCCGTTCTGCAAGGACATAATGGACGCCCACAGGGGAACGATCACGGTGGAATCGGAACGGGGAAAAGGAAGCGTGTTCTACGCCATGTTGCCGGCCAGGGCGCCGGTGGCGCTGGTGGTGGAAGACGACCCGCTCCAGCTCGAAATCATCTCATGGCATGTCAAAGAGGCCGGTTTTACAGTGGTCGAGGCGGGGAGCGGATTGGAGGCCCTCGACCGTATCATGACGGAGCGCCCGGACGTGATGATAACGGACATCAAGATGCCCGGCATGGACGGTATCGAGCTTCTTACGCGTTTCAAAGAAGTCTTCGGCGGCAAGCCGCCCCCGTCCATCGCCCTGACCGGTAGCAAAGACAAGCTTGTTCTGGAGCGGGCTTTTTACGCAGGAGCGGCGGACGTCGTCAACAAACCGATAGATGAAAACGAATTGATCCCCCGTCTCAACAGGTTGCTGATGATGGAGCCGACATAAGGGGCGCGTCATTGCCTGGATTCAAACCAATATATACATCCATTGACGCTTGGTTATGAGCGAATATTCTTGAACTTAAGTTCCCTGCAAAGCTAGAATCACATAAGCTGTTTTACGAGAAGCGTCTCGCATCTTTTACAAGATGTTCAGCTTGGGGGCGTACACTTGTTGTCAATTTCATTGTTGGAGGAAACCTATGCGAACTAAGAGCCTGCTGATTTTGGGGCTTGCCGCGTGGATGGGCTTTGCCGCCGGTCGGGCGGACGCTTATCCTTCCCGCGGCGCAGAGCCTACGGAAGGGTGCCGCGCCTGTCATGTTAGCAACGAGTTCAAGGGCAAGCTGGCTGTGAAAATGCTCCGCGTGAAAGACGGCAAGCAGATAGTGGACGATTACCATGCGGTCAACGACACCATATTCATCCCCATCAAACCGGGCGGGAAAGTCAGCTACAAGCTTGTCCTGGGCCATCAGGAAGAAGGCAAGAGCAAGACCGTCGGGTGGCTGTGGAAGTTGCCTACCGGGGTGGAGACGGAACTGCCAAACTGCGTCCGCAAGCTTGAGCAGGGCCAGCCCTGGACAAAATACACCGACACGGACGGACAGGAAAAGAACGTCAAACATCACACCGTCGCCGGACAGACTTTCTACTTCAGCGGCGGCATCGGCAACCAGCCGATGACTGGGGAACTGCGGGTGTCTCTTGGCAATGACGGCAAAGGCCCCGACGGGTTGACCGGCCATAGCATCAAGATAAACTTCGTTCCTGCGGGAGGTGAGTAACAGCCATGAAAAGGATAGTTTTTGCATTCATAGCCCTGTTCGTGGCTCCTGCCGTGGCGCTGGCCCTGCCAGGCTCTTCGGTTTATCCTAACCCCAGCGCGAAAGTCGGCACTCCATACGGCCCCCAGCCGTGCGAGGCTTGCCACAAAAGCAACGCGGATTTTGAGAAGAACGTCTACGTCGACATCCGCGACGACAAAGGCGGCTCTTTAGTGAAAGACGGCGTCGCCGAGATACCTTTCAAGCCCGGCGAGAGCACGGTTATCCAGATTGTCGTTGGGACAAACGAGCAGGACGCAAAGGCCAAAGTCGCCGGCTGGTTCGTCAACCTCCCGCTCGGCTCCTCGCTTGCCAGAGGTTCGGTGAACTACTGCTACCAGAGGATCAACTACGAGCTTCCCAGCCTCAACTCGGCGGATGGCAAACCATTCCGCACGCAGGACAAGCACTCCATAACCTTCCACCGCTACTTCGCCCCGACCGAGTCGGAGATGTGGGTAGGCGTTGGCGGCAAGGCGACGGATACGGAGCCTGGCTCCGACGCTCGCAAAGGCACTCTGGGTTTGAAGACTATCAAGATCAAGTGGGTGAAGGACATAATGTAGC
>JADGAO010000279.1 GCA_015231995.1 Nitrospinota bacterium
TGAGTATATACAAAGAGTTCGAGATGAAGAACACCTCGAACACCGTCATTTATGCACGTTTTCTCTTTTCGGCGACAGCCCCCTCTGATATAGCCATCCCCATTCAACTTCGAAATCCGGGTTTATTCTTCCTTAAGGACGGCGGGATGAAGGACACCCACGCCGAGAGTTTGGGAGACAATCAAACCCGATTTGACAATTTCACGACTTGGGCTTATCTTAATATTGAGGGTGTTGAAAAGCTCTTGCCGGCAGTGAGTCCGATAAGGAACCTGCCCCGGATAAAAAGACGAAATCTTCGTCACCCTCCATTTCGAGACGTGTGGACGATTTACCATGGTCCGGCCCTGGTTGGGGTTTAGAAGCCGCCCATTTCGGCGGCGGGTTGAGCATCGGTAATTCTCGCCCGGGCGTCTCGATTTTTTTTGTCGTTCAACTCGCCGTTACCGTAACGAAAACCTCATCGGTATCCCTGCCGTCGGAAACCACGAACTTGATGACGTATTTTCCCGCGACATCCGGCGTGAAATATGCCCTCTGCAATGTGTCGTCGGTCATCGCCGCCGCGCTTCCCGTAGGCGAGCCGACCAATGTCCATGTGTAGGTCAGGTTCTGCTGGTCTGCGTCATAGCTCTGGGAGCCGTCGAGAACGACGACTGTCCTTACGGTTCCCGTTAAAGCCGCCGTGGTTATCGCCACGGGAGGATGGTTGTCTCCCGTCCCCACGGAATCTATTAACAGCGTCACGGTTTCGCTGGCGACGGACGACGAGTTTGTGACCTTAAGGTAAACCAGGTACACCCCGCCCTTGTTGGGGGTGAAGGACGTAACCACCGATGTGGTCGAGGTCAGCGCCGACGTGCTTCCTTTGGGAACCGCCAGGCTCCAGGCGTAACTAAGCGTCTTCCCCTGTGGGTCGGAGCTTGTGGTGGCGTCCAGCCGCACCGGAGTCCCAACCCTGACGGTTTCGTTGTCGGCGGTGAATCTGGCTGTGGGAGCGCTGTTTTGGGCGGTTGAGCTTACAGTCACCGTCACAAGCGCCTGGTCGCTGTCCAATCCATCGAAAACCACCAATTTGACGTTGTATACGCCTGGCACGTCCGGGTTGAAGTATGCGGTTTTTGAAGAGCCGTCGTTAACCCCTGTCACCGCGCTTGTTGACGGCGCTCCAATCAGCGTCCATGTGTACGCAAGGGCGTTCTGATCCGCGTCATAACTCTGGGAACCGTCCAGTACAGCCGAGTTCCCGGAAGTGACCGTCACCGCCGCAGTTGTTACCGCCACGGGCGGATGGTTGAGCCCGGTGCCGACGGCGTCTATTTCCATAGTGGTCACGACGCTTTGTTTGGCGGAGGCGTTCGTGACGACCAGGGAGACTGCATAATACCCGCCTTTATCCGGGGTGAACGACGTGGTGGAGGTCGTCGCCGAACTAAGCGCCGACGCGCTTCCGCTCGGAACCTCCAGCGCCCACGCGAATGTAATCGTCTCCCCTTGCGGGTCGTAGCTTGAGGAACCGTCCAGTATGACCGGAGTGCCGACCTTCACAGTGTCGTTATTGGCCACGAAACTGGCGATAGGAGTCTTCTTTGGCGCCGGGGGGTTTAAGAGTTCGTTTACTTTGGTGTCCAGGCCGCACGATGTGGCGGATATGGCCACGAGACATATCACGGCAATGGCGGTGACAAACCGGTGTTCCAATCGAGCGATCATCCTTGATTCTCTATAATAAGCCGACTCGCGCTCTTTTCAGGCCGTCCATGAAAAGAGATGAAACCCTTTCAAGCCACTGCGCCGCAGTATGGGCTTGCCGGGCCAGGCTTGCGGGATCGTCACCCTCGAAGTTTTCCAGCCGCCGCCTGTAAACGTAAGCCAACGGGCTTACCGCTATGTGCGTATCGGCGATTGTTCCAATCTCCACGTCGAGGTGTCCCAACCTGTCCGCTATATCGGCTAACGCTTTGGAGGTCTTAACCGTTGGTATTTTGACGGTCAGCTTTATAGTCTCTTCGGCGATGAAGAGGAGCTTTTGCGCGCCTTCTCCGGCGCGGTTCAACCATACGCCCAAATCTTTCGGCGTTTGCGGCGCAAAGAGGTTTTTAAGCCTTTCCACGGCGGGTTCGAACAACTCCGCGCCTTCTTTCATGCGTTCCGGCGCCGCCCAATTGGCGAGGGCCGTGGCGAACAGCGGTTCGTACAGGTAAGCGAACAGCTCGTATTTGTCCAGCGGGTCTTTTTTCATGGGGACGAAATCCGCCCCGCCCGACGGGTTTAACCGGCTTTTGTAAAGTTTCACCCTTTTGAAAAACGGCGTGTCCACAAGCGGAAGAGGCTCGTTTCTCAACACGCTCCGGCTTATCGCGGAAACGTCGTCCGCCGTTATGTATTCGAGACATGAGTAATGGTCGCACGGGGCGTTGTGCGCGCATGGGGCGCAGGATATGTCGGACTGCAATATTATCGCGCCATCGCAATACGGCCCCGTCTCCTCGCAACGGGCGTGGACGAAAAACAACGCAACGATGGGCGTTCCCACAGCCGCGCCGATGTGCATGGTGCCGGTGTCGTTGGTGACCAGCAGGTTCGCGCGTTTCACCCACGCCACAAGCTCCGGCAGGCTGGTTTTGCCCATCAGGTTGATGACGGGCGCGGTCATGGCCAGCTCTATTTCGTCGCCCAGTTTTTTTTCGGACGCGGACCCGAAAAGAACGATCTTCGCGTTCATGCTTTCCGCCAGCGCGTCGCCGACTTTGGCGAAATTGCGAGGGTTCCACCGCCTGTCCTCCCTGCTGGCTCCGGCCTGGAAACCGACAAGGATATCCCCATCTTTCACGCCCATCGCCTCCATCTTCGCCCGCGTCTCCACGATGGCGGCCTCGTCCGGTTTTAACGCAAGCCTCGTGGAAGGGCCGGGGGTTAAATCCGCGCCCCGGACGTACATATCCACAAGGTTGAATCTGTTAAACCTTCTGAACGCGAGGAACGACGTGAAATAGACGAGCCACGGGTTCCGTATGATCCGCGACCCGCGTGGGGTGGAGAGGAACCCGCGCCCATCCGGTATGTTGAGCAGGAGCGACAGGGCCGCCGAAAGTTTGGAATGGCTCAGGTTGATGATCTGATCGAACTTTTTCGTTTTAAGCTCCGCCCCCACGCCGTCCAGATACTCGTAAACCTTCAGCAGGTCGGTCTCTTCCTCTCCGCCTTTGCTTGCGAACTGGTGGATGTCGAGCGTGACCAATTCGTCAACGCCTTCCACAAACTTCAGTATCCCTGCGAACTTGGCGTTTGCAAGCATTGTGATTCTGCAATCGGGATTCTGTTCGCGCAGGCCGTGGATAAGCGGCGTGGTCTGGATGAGGTCGCCCATCCGCGTCAGGTTGAGTATGAGTATGTTGGCGGCCATGCTAAATCCACGAACAAGAGGCGAAGCCGTATGGGAAGGCGCCCGTGTTTACCCTCGCCCCGCAAAGCTGGACGAGGGAAGTCCCAAGCCCCCCTGACAAGGGGGGTGGCGCGTCCTCGCGCCGGGGGGTTAGCTCAGGAAACCCCCGCTCACTAGCGTTCGCCGCCCCCTTGTCAGGGGGCCAAAGAACGATCTGCCACCTCCCGTCAAGG
>JADGAO010000027.1 GCA_015231995.1 Nitrospinota bacterium
TGACCGTCACCGACTCGCTTAAAGATGTCCTGCCCAACAGCAAGTACACGTTCACGGCCACATTCCCGAACGGCTCAAAAGACACCTCCGGCGCGTCGTTTT
Source organism: Nitrospinota bacterium (assembly GCA_015231995.1). Classification (GTDB taxonomy): domain Bacteria; phylum Nitrospinota_A; class UBA7883; order UBA7883; family JACRLM01; genus JADGAO01. Next base: position 103 of record JADGAO010000027.1, read on the forward strand.
CCCAGAAGTGGAGTTTCCATCCGTCGTTGCTCGGCTCGTACAGACTCGACGTGAGCGACTCATCTGGACGGACGGCGATGCTGATGAAGTCGAGGGATAACTGATAGAGCCACAGATTGCGAGGCTTTGGCTGGCTGTGAAACCTTCCTCCGGGGCAAGAAGCGCATAGTTTGGACGATTAAGCCCTGTTCAATCAATGCGATTGGCTGGTTTTCGGACGGTTTTTAGCGGATTCAAGGCTTGCGGAGCCTGTTTTTGATTCCCGGCGCCGCGCTTAAAAGGCCGTAAAGGCGGCTGGAAGCCCTGTGCGAGGCGGATTCCCAATGTCCGAATCCCTTAAACGTTTTTAAACGGGTTTGAAACGTTTTTAAATGGGGGGTGGATAGCCATCGGGGGGCTCAAATTGGATTGTTAAAGGGAATTGGAGTTTGAAAGCCCTTTTGGAGACGAAATGAAATATATCTCAATATGGTCGGTCTAAGTTTCAATCTTCCGCCGGAACAGGCCATCCGATTCTTCCAGGCCAAAGGGCTACGAACGTCCTTTGACTGGCGGGATATGCTCCATGAAGAGCACACCCGCGCTTTCACCGTGGCCAAGATGATGGACCTGGACATGCTGGCCGACGTGCGAGTAGCCGTTGACCGAGCCATCGCCGAAGGATGGAGCCTGCATAGGTTCCGCGAAGAGTTGACGCCATACCTCCAGAAGAAAGGCTGGTGGGGAGTACAAGAGATGCGCGACCCTGTCACTGGCGAAATAACGGTCGCCCAGCTTGGCAGTCCACGCAGGCTCAAGACCATTTTTGATACCAACATGGCCACGGCCTACGCGGCTGGCAAATGGAAACAGATAGAGGCTACGGCCAAATCCGCGCCATATCTAATGTATGACGCGGTGAACGATAACCGCACTCGTCCGCAACACCGCGCCTGGGATGGCCTGGTTTTGCGATTCAATGATCCCTGGTGGAAAACTCATTACCCACCCAATGACTGGTATTGCCGATGTTCGGTCATACAACTTGACGAAAGGCAATTGCGCAGGCTGGGGAAGATGGGGCCAGATACCGCCCCTCCAATAGAAACTTACGAATGGGTAAATCCGCGAACGGGTGAAGTGATTTACGTCCCATATGGGGTTGGCCCCGGTTGGGGTTATCATCCGGGACTCGCCAGAACCGGGCAAACACTGCAAACCCTCGCGGAAAAGCTGGAAGCCGTTCCCGCCGATTTCGCCAACGCCGCGTTAAAAGACGTTGTTGCGTCGCCATCGTTTATGGACTGGTTAAAAAGCCCACAAGGAGCCTTTCCTGTGATGCGGGTTAAAGATGAGGCGGCGGCCGCAATCGGGGCGGAACGGAGCATCGCCGTCCTGTCGGCGGAGTCCGCAATCAAGAATCAGGCTAACCACCCGGATTTGACGCCGGAAGATTACGCCGTTCTGCCACTGCTGGGCGAGACGCCGACGCTAATAGTCAAAGACTCAGAGAACACGTTTGTCATTGTACGCGATGGAGGAAAGCTTTATTGGGCGGTAGTAAAAGCGGCGCAAGGTGGGGGCCGTGAAACTTTCATCACATCATTCAGACGCACAAATGTCGATGACGTAAAAAACTTGCTCAAGCGTGGGACGGTTCTTTATGGCGACTGGGGGAAATGAACGGAATGGGAAAAACAGGAGAATAACATGGGCGGCAATACGAAGCTTCAAGTCCTTGATAAGAACAAAAGACTATTGATGTGGGACGATTGTGAGCTCCTTCCATTGTTTGACGAAGCCAAAGGTCAACTGCATATCCCCAACCATCATTTTTTCGACATTGACGCAATAGGGTTCGTTTCGATTAAAGGCAGGGTTTATGAAGTGTGGGATGTGAGAGAGGGGGATACGAACTCCGACGATGAACACATCCCTCTCACCATTTACTTCAAGGCGGTTTCATGACGAAAAAAATGGAGCGCGGTGGGGACTCCCGTTTTCCCCACATTGCGCGCCGATGTTTCCATCGTGCTACGGCCGGGAGATTCACCGTGTCGCGCGCTCCTAACTATTTTATAAGCCTTTTAAAGGAATAAATCAATGGGCAGAAACGACCACCTGAACCATAAACCGGACGCTATTGGAGTTGAGGAATGTTCCGCAATACGACAAGCGATCATAGCCCTTGACGATCTCATTATGAGCCTTTGTCCAGAGGGCCGTGATCGCCGCATGGCTTTAGACCGACTGGAGGAAGCTCGGATGTGGGCTATAAAAGCCATAGTCCTTCCTTATCCGCCAATCGAATAGGAAAGAAAGAAATTTGGACAGGCCGGGCCGGCGGTTATCCGGCTCCGGCCGCGTGGACGTAACCCACGCCCGGCGGTCGCCGATATCCAGGATGTTTGAAATTATATGGCGACCGAGCAAAGACCGGAAGGGGGGATGAACATGACTGAATAAAACACGTTGCGCCAACTGCCGCAGGCTTCTTGCGGTGGTAAAGAAGACGGTGGCCAGCGGGGCCATCGAAATAAAATGCCCGCGTTGCAAGACCGTGAATAAAGTCCCTTGAGCGTTTAACAAAGAGAGCCTCCGAGCTCCAAGCTGGAGGCCTGGAATGTCCACAAAAATAGTCGTGTCGCTTTTCGCAGGAGCTGGAGGTTTTGATCTTGGATTTGAAAAGGCGGGGTTCAATGTCCGTGTCGCTGTCGAGCGGGATAAAACCTGTTGTGAAACTCTTCGGCGTAACGATCCCAAAAAGGCGGTCATCTGCGCCGACATCGAAACCGTGACCGCAAATGCGATTCTCAAAGCGGGGAAAATAAAACCCGGCTCGGTATCCGTGGTGATAGGAGGCCCGCCGTGCCAAGGGTTCAGCCAGGCCGGGCCGCGAGACCCAAAAGACCCTCGCAATTTTCTTTACTCGGAATATTTCCGGATCGTGGAGGGTCTCAAGCCTCGAATGTTCTTGATGGAAAATACATCCGGCATCCTTTGTTCACGGAACATGCCGGTGTTCCGTGAGCTTCTGTTCACCGGGCAAAAGCTTGGTTACGCGGTTGGCTACCGCCTTCTCAACGCCGTTCAGTTTGGAGTTCCGCAGGAAAGACGGCGGTGCTTTGTCTTCGGGCGACGCTTGCCGGATTTTGAGCGAATGATTAGGAAACCCCAAACCGTGGCGGATGCGATTTCCGACCTTGAAGATAAGGAGGTCGTTTTTAATGGATAACCTTCACATCGTCACGCGGCCTTCCAAGCTTCAGCTTGCGAGATATAAGCGCATTCCCCAGGGCGGAAATCTTGGAGACGTTCCTAAGCGGCTCCGGCCTCTTCGTTTCAGGGACGAAGCGTACTTCAAAGTTTTCACACCTAACGGCGCTTCCAGAAGGCTTAAGCCTGAAGGTTTTTGTCCAACACTGCAGGCGAGTAGCGGGGACACGAACAGATTCATCCATCCGGTTCACGATCGGGAAATCACGTTGCGCGAGCGGGCACGTCTTCAGACGTTCCCGGATACCCATGAGTTTGCAGGATCGTATGAAAGCGTTAAACGGCAAATTGGAAACGCCGTTCCTGTCGAGCTGGCGGCTGTCCTGGCTACCGCATTAAAAAAGTGGTGAACCCGCACATGACCGACACGAACAAAAAATCGCAGTTTGAGAGAATCGCCAACAGGATGAACGAGAACTCGCAGACTAGGAGATCCAACGCCATGAAGACGATATGAGGACGCTTAAAATTTTCCGGCCCGGCGCACACACCGACTCCACCGGAAAAAGAGTTACGCTTACGGAAGCCGACCTTAAAAAGTCCGCGCAGGCTTACAGCCCCGCCACTCACGAGGCTCCGATAGTTGTTGGTCATCCGGCCAATGACGCTCCTGCCTTTGGGTGGATCGGCAAGCTTGCTTTCGCCGACGGGCATCTTTCTGCCGAGCCCCGGCAGGTCAACGCGGACTTTGCGGAGTTAGTCAAAACTGGCTCGTACAAAAAAATCTCCGCATCCTTCTATATGCCGGATTCTCCCACTAATCCCGTACCCGGCTCGTATTACCTGCGCCACGTCGGTTTTTTGGGAGCTATGCCGCCGGCGCTCAAAGGCCTGCCTCCCGTCAACTTCAAGGAAGAGGAAGTTGGGATAGTGACGTTCAACGAAAACGACGACTCGATAGTCGCCCGGTTTTTCCGGAACCTCCGGGATTTTTTTATCGCCGAAAAAGGGCAAGAGACAGCGGACAAGATTTTGCCCTCTTACGATCTGGAAGCCCTGACCACGTCCGCCGTTCAGGAAGCGTTGGAAGCTAAACAAGAAGTCTCCCCCACTCCAGTCCATGACACTCAAACCATGTTTAACGAAGGGAAACAAGCTATGGATAAAGCGGAAGCCGAAGCCGCAAAAAAAAAGGAAGAGGACGAGAAGCGTCTCACCGCCGAAAAGGACGCCGCTTTTGCGGAACGCGAGGCGGAGATCGTCAGGCGCGAGACGGAGCTTGCAAAGAAGGAGCGTTCCGATTTTCTTGAAGGGTTAATCTCCGAAGGGAAGATTCTCCCAGCCGCCAAACCCGCCCTCATCGAGATCATGGGTGCGATGAAGGCCGACACGGTCTCGTTCTCCGAAGGGACAAAGACGGTGAAAAAACCGGCGTTGGAGGTGTTTCAGTCGTTCCTGTCTGGCCTGCCGAAAAGCGTTACGTTTGGAGAAGCCGCCGGATCGGACAAGGGAACCCCGGAGACAGACCCTGAATTGGTTGGCAAAAAAGCTCGCGCATATGTGAACGAGCAGGAGCAAAAGGGCAATGCCGTAAGTTTTACCGAAGCGGTCCGGCTTGTGTCCGAAGGAAAGGAAGGAAAGTAGAACCATGCACACTCCAATATTGATAAAGAATTTCACGTCAGACTCTGCGATAGCTCCGTACCGGATCGTGGCCATAGGAGCCGCAGACGGCTCGGTCAAACAGGCGAGCGTCTCCACGGACGCCCTTCTGGGCGTGACTGATTCTCTTGGTAGCAATTCCGCCAACCGCGTTGACGTAATCCAGATGGGCGTGGTCAACGTGGAATATGGCGGCAACGTTACGCGCGGCGACCTGCTGACAGCGGACGCGAACGGCAAAGCCGTGAAAGCCACCGCGCACACCCACACGGAAAACACGGCAGGCGCTTACGCGCAGAACGCCACGACCGCCGCAGGTTCAATGAAAGAGATCATCGGCAGGGCGATGGTCTCTGGCGTATCCGGCGATATCGGCTCCGTGCAGATAAACCTCGGCCAAATATAACGGCAGACAAAAAAGGAGACTTAAAACATGCCGCCTAGCAATTTCCCGTTTCCGGTAACACCGGAACTTACCGCGATTTCCATCGCGTACCGCAACGCCGCGTTCATCGCGGACGCCGTCCTGCCGAAGGTTCCGGTAGGCTTAAAGGCCTATCGTTACCGAAAATACAATCTTGGGGACGCTTTCTCCATCCCCGATACTAAAGTGGGCCGGACTTCGCGGCCCAACCAGGTGGATTTTGGATTCACGGAAGAAACAGGCTTCTGTGTGGATTATGGGCTTGACGATCCTGTCCCTCAAGACGACATAAACAACGCTCCGTCCAACTACAACCCGTTGGGCGCGGCCGTCGAGTTTGTCACCAACCTCATAGAGCTGGACCGGGAGGTGCGCGTGGCGAGGATGGTGCAGGATGTGGCGAATTATGCGGCGGGCAACCATGTGATCCTGTCCGGCACGGACAAGCTCAGCGACCCGGCAAGCGACCCGATCCAGATAATCATGGACGCGATGGACGCGATGATCGTGCGCCCCAACGTGATGGTCATCGGCAGGTTGGCCTGGTCTGCCCTTATCCGCAACGCCACGATCAACAAAGCCGTCAATAAAAACGTCGGCGACAAAGGCGTGGCCAGGAAACAGGACATCGCGGAACTGCTGGAGCTTAAGGACATCTTAGTTGGGGAGTCCTACGTCAACTCCTCCAAAAAAGGCCAAAATCCAAGCGTCTCGCGTGTTTGGGGCCCTCATATCTCCCTAATTAATCGTGATGTCCTGTCCGGGCCACAACGCGGCGTCACTTACGGGTTCACCGCGACATTCGGAACCCGCGTCGCCGGAGCCAAAGAGGATTCGAACATCGGCCTGCGTGGAGGGCAGATGGTGAGGGCGGGCGAAAGCGTTGATGAAAAAATCTGTGCCCCCGACATGGGCTACCTGATCCAGGACGTGGTGTAGCCATGAAATACACGGTAAAACGCCCCATCCTTCGCAACGGCAAACGTTATGAAGCTGGGGAATCGCTCGATGTGCCTGAAAAAGAGGCGAGTTCGCTGTTGGGCATCGGCGCTCTGGCACCTAATCCAACCCCTCCCGTGAGCGGCCCCGGACACTCCAAGGATAAATCCGGGCCGCCAGAGGGACCACCTCTTACTCCTCTGAAAGGAGGGAATAAGGGCTCCACAGACTCGGATGCTCCTGACCAAAATCCTCCTCCCTCGGAAGATGTGGGCAAGGAAAAGGGTAAGTAGGGGAAACCCCTGTGGTTGTCCAATCAGGGCGGCTACAGGGGTTTCACTCGATGACTCGATGAGGTGAATCAAACGATGTTAACTTTCGACAATAAGTTGGGCGGGTGGCGGCATAAGGAGACAGTATCTGCCGGGCAGACTTCCGCCCCGCTTTACACGGTGCCCGGCAACGCCGCTGACGAAACATACAGACCCGTAAGCATTTACGTCGCGCCTGCCAGCGGGGCGACGGGACTTGTGCAGTTCACGCCTGATTCTCTGGCGGACATCGAGGCGGGAACCGCCGTATGGTTCGACTGGCCCAACGGCTCCGTCACTGCCAAATCGTTTGACGGGTTTGTCACGCCTGTCACAGCCCTTCGTCTGACCGCCACGGGCGGGTCGGTGACCTGGTGGGCTCTGGCATGAAAACCAACCGCGCTGGACGCGATTTGATAAAGCGGTTCGAGTCGTTTCAGCCGTCCGCCTACGCCGCTCCTGAACAGGTAGGAACGACAGGCCGGACGATAGGTTACGGGCACGTCATTCTTGACGGTGACAACATCCCCGACCCGATGACGGAAGCCGAAGCCGATGAACTTCTGCAAAAAGATTTGGAGCGGTTTGAGAGGGCCGTCTGGAAAGCGTTGGACGGAAGGGTGCAGCCGATAATCACTTTGAACGAATTCTCCGCCCTTGTCTCGTTCGTATTCAACGCCGGGAGCGAGGCTTTTAGAAATTCCACATTGCGCCGCAAGGTGAATGCCCTGGACTTTGAGGGAGCGGCGGAAGAATTCGGAAAATGGGTTTATGCCACGGTAGACGGAAAAAAAGTGAAATTGAAAGGCCTCGTAGATCGCCGTCAGGCCGAGCGGGAACTTTTTGAAACACCGGATCAGGCGGCGGCATGAACTACCTAACAATTGACGATCTCTTTGTCCGTTATGGACAGGCGGATGTGCTGTCCCAAACCGACCGGGACGGCGACGGAACTGCGGATGCGGACGTGGTGGCGAGCGCGATAGCCGACACCGGGGCGTTGATAGACACATATCTGGCGGGGAGGTACAACCTGCCGTTCGTCACGATTCCCGGCGTGTTGACCCGCCTCGCCTGCGATATCGCCTGGTACAACCTGTTCGCCGTGGGTAAAGCTCCCGACCATGTGAAGACGCGGTACGACGCCTCGATTGAATTTCTGAAAATGATTAAATCCGGCGAAGTGTCGCTGGGGGCCGGAAATGTCGTAGCCAGCTTGCCCCGACACTCCGCGCCGGATCGGGTTTTTGATGGCTCCTCCATGAGCGGGTTTTAACAATGGGCGACGCCGTAACCATCGAGATAAAATCCGAAGCGGTGACACGCGCCCTCCAGCGGCTTTATTCAGCCGGAGCGGAGCGGGAGCCCATCCATGCCGACATTGGACGATCTCTGGTTTCCAACATTCATCTTACGATGAAGGCCGGCACAGACCCTTATGGTCGTCCACACGCCCCGCTCAAATACCGCGATGGAATTCCACTGGTCAGCGGCAACGCGCGTGGATTGGTGGGGAGTATCTCAAGCCGGGCGGATGAAACCGACGTGGTGGTCGGCACGAATAAAGTATATGCGGCGACCCAACAGTTCGGGGTGATCGGCCGTGTGATAACCCCTCGCTTAAAAAGCGTTCTCCGATTTTTTATTCCCGGCCGTGGTTCGCCCGTCTTTGCCCGGTCGGTAAAAATAACGATACCTCCACGCCCGTTTTTGCCGATGGATGGAGACCTGCCCGGATCGTGGCGACGCGACATCCTTGCGCTGATTAAAGACCGAATGATGGAATCCTACAATGGATGATGATTTTTTCGCTTTAGAGACTCTCATCATAGAGCGGGTCAGGTCGCAGGTATCGGAGCTTACTTCCGTAAAGGGCCTTTCAAATCTCGCCGCCCGGCCGGATGACATCGTCAAACCGCCCGTGGGCTACATCATGTTTTACGGCTACGAAGCCGGTGGCGGCAAAGATACGGAGTTGCTGGACGGCGAACAGGTCATCACCCAGAAGTGGCTGGTGCAACTGATCGTCAAAGACCAAGACATGACACATGGAAAACAAGCCCGCGTCACAGCCGGGGTTTTGCTGTCGAAGATTTCCGCCGCGCTCCGCGTTTGGGATGGCCGTCCGGCAAAAACTTCGCCGCTGACCCTTGTCACCGGCCCACTGCCGGAACTGGACGCGGACGGGTTCTGGAGTTTTCCTCTGCTTTTCAAGACATCTTTCCCCATAATTTAAGGAGACCTCAAATGCCGATTCAGGTGCGAAGTTTCGTCGGGCGTGGGCCTGTCCGCATATCCACAAAGGGGGCGAACAATTACTTCCCCCTCTGGAACTGCCAAAAACTCGACCTGGCCACAGAAAGCCAGGAAGATAAATTGATGGACGCCATGTCCCCGGCTGGCGGGGTTATGGACTCCGCCACAATAATCACCGGCGCGCAGGTTGGCATGACCAGCCCGGATTATCATCCAGACACGATCGCCCGTGTCCTGTGGGGATCCAATGTCCTGCAAGCAACCGCCGCTGTCACGGCGGAGACTCACGCCAGCGTAAAACAGGGTTCCGTCGTGAAACTGAATTTCACGCCATCGGCGGTTACGACCGTGAAGGACGGGACGGGGGTTACAACATACGTCCTGGGCACGGACTACAATGTGACGGGATCGGGGGTTGAGATCATAACGGGCTCCGGAATAGCCGACGCTTCCACAATAAAGGTGGATTACACAAAAGCGGACGCCGACGTGGTGCACGCGCTGACCACCGTTGGCGCAGAGTTCTCCCTGCTTTTCGAGGGGATAAACACCCAGTCTGGGAAGAATGTCATCATCGAGTTTTTCCGCGTCCGATTCTCGGCCGCCAAATCGCTCCAGTTCCAGAGCGTGGAAACCAAGTTCGGCAAATACGACATTTCGGCGTTCGTGCTTGCGGACGAATCCCGGCCGGCCGGCGAAAGCAAATACTTCACCATCACCTACGTCAACTAGGGGGATTCCATGAGAGTGAAGATTTCAATCGCCGAAAGGCTCATCACAGTAAGAGAGCTGACGGTGCGCGAAATGCGGGAATGGTTCCAGGAACTCAAAACAATGGCGAACACCGAACAGGTGGACGTGATCGGGAACCTGTTGTTCGAAGGTATTTCGCTGGAGACAATGCGGAAGATGACCAATCTTGCCCCTGACGAAATATCCCAATTCACTCCTTCCGAGCTGAGTTCCCTGTTGGAGAAGTTAAAGGAGGTCAATCCCCATTTTTTCGGAGTGCTCGCCCATCTGAAGACGCTGGGGGCGAGCTAGGCGACCTGTTGCCGCGTTTCGACCGGCTTATTGTTTTTTTGATCGAGCGCGGACACACAAACGCGCTCGATTATCCTTTGTCGTTCTTGTTCTCGGCGGTAGAAGATGGTGGACAATAATCTCGAAATAAAAATCTCGGCGGATACCAGCCAGCTTATAGCCGGAGTCCGTTCCGCACAGACACAGATAACCGCCACCACTCAAAAGCTTGCCGACAGCGCGAAGAACGCCAGCTCCGATATAGACAAGGCGTGGGCCGCTTTAGGCTCCCGGTCGTCACAATCCATACAGTCCGATATCCGAACCACAGTTTCCGCTTACAACCTTCTTGCGCGCTCCGGCAAGGCGTCGTCGGATGAACTGGCGCGAGCGGCGGAATCTGCGAAAACCAGAATAGCGGAACTAAACGCCGAAATAAGCCGGAATAAAAACGGCCAATCGTTTAACGCGATCGGAGTTCGGACGGATGGGGCGATTCAAACTGAAATCGCCAGAATCCAGGCCGCCTACAAATCCCTTGCCGCGTCCGGATCGGCGTCCGCAGGGGAGCTTGCGAGGGCGCAGGCGACGGCGAACCAGAAAATCGCAGAACTGCGGCAGGAACTATCAGGAGTCCATCCTGCGGCAGGAGCGGCAGAGTTAAGCATAGCCAGATACGCCCAGGGACTTATCGCCGTAAGCACAGCTTACGCCATATTGCGCGGCTCAATGATGGTTGAAACCGAAGTTGTAGCGGTCGGGGCAAAATTCGAGTCATTGAACGTGCAAATGAAAGCCGTTGCCGGTGGAGCGGCCGAAGGCCGCCAGGCGATGCAGTGGCTGATTGATTTCAATAAGCGCACACCGTACGAGCTTGAAGATGTCACGCGCGGGTTCATGATGCTGAAAAACGCGGGGCTAGATCCGTACACCGGCTCGCTGGAAGGGTTGACGGCCGCCGCTTCCAAAGCGGGCGGAGGACAGGAAAAACTACAAAGAGTGTTGCTGGCCGTTACGCAGATGTGGGCGAAGGGCAAAATAACGAGCGAAGAAATGACCCGGCAGTTGACCGAAACGGGTATTCCCGCATGGGACTTATTGTCCAAATCCACAGGGAAAAGCGTGGCGGAGCTTATGAAGCTGGCCGAAACCGGAGACCTTGGCCGCGACGCTCTTGCAAAGCTCATTAAAGCCCTGGGTGAATGGGGCGGGTCTGCGGCGACGGAACAGATGGCGACGTATGCCGGCCAGCTTAGCAACGTCAAGGACAATTGGACGTTGCTTCTTAACGAGGTGGCGAAAAACGGCCCACTGTTAGAGACGACAAAAATCCTTAAAACCATAAACGACCAGGCGGGAGCCTCCAACGATGGCATTACCAACCTCGCGCGGAGCGCCGGACAATCACTAGCATCGCCGCTTGTCGTTCTTAATGGTTGGGTGGACGGGTTCCGCTCTTTGAACTCCTCTACGGATGGCTGGGCTGAAAAATTGGTGAAAATAAATCCGATTTACCAATCGTTAAATTCCTTTTTAAACCCGATCCGCTTGAACATGGAGAAACTGGAAACGCTCGCGTTCGGGCTTATCCCAAATTATGCGCGGATCGCCGATGAACATGAAAGATGGTTCAACCGCCAGCAAAAGGTACTCGATTCCATACAGGCGTCCAAGTCGGCGCTGGCCGCGTTGGCGGCTGTAGGGCTGGATAATTCGCCGCTGGCCAACTCCATAAAAAAGATTCAGGCGGATATGGCCAAAGGCCTCATATCGCCGGAAAACGCGGCGAAGGCCGTGGCGGATATCAAGATGCAATCCGGGCAGGCGCTGGAGGCCGCCAAACTGCTCACGGATAAAAAGGCCCAATTAGCCCAGCTTGAAGTCCAGATGAACGACATGAAGCTGGCGCGCATAACCACATCCGAGCGTGCCGCAAAGGAAAATATAGGAGCCCTGGACAGGGACTCTTTAAATAAAAGAATCGCCAACATCGCAAAAGAGCTTGATGCGATCCATCAGAAATGCGCTCAAGCGGAGCGACTGGAAACGGAGCTGGCGGCCAAGCTTGGGCGGATACAAAAGGAACGGTTTGACCTTGTTGTTTCCATCGAGGATGAAATCCGGGCAAAACAGAGAGAAGGGATGCCCGAAGCCGAAGCCCAGGCCGACCTGAAGAAACAGATAGACGAGAAACTGAGTCAATCCGCCAAAGCTCTGGCGGCCAGTGAATATGACGTGGCCAATGCGCGTGGCGCCGAGGCGCGGGCGCTGGCCGGGCAGATAAAAGACAGAAACCAGTCCATAGAAAAACTGAAGGAGGTGGGGTCTGCGCTGGATAACGTGAAAGCCGCTCAGGAAAAGGAAGCGGCTTCAGCGGTCGAAGCGCAAAAGAAAATAGTGGATGAACTGGCCCAGCGGAAGGATGAAATCGAGGCGATAAAAAAGCAGTTGGAGGAAGGACTCACGGTCCGCTTGATTTCCGACACACAACAGGCGAGAGATGAACTCGACTCCATCCAGAAAATGCTTTCCGAAATAACAGATAAGACCGTAACCGTCACGGTAAAAACCGTCGAGGCAAAAGCTGGAGGCGGGCTTGTCGGCGCGACAGTCCCCGGATATGCAGGTGGAGGGAATGTTACCGGCCCAGGCGGGACTGACACCATCCCCGCCATGTTGACGGCAGGCGAGTATGTGCAACCAGTTCGTGCTGTTCAGCATTATGGGCATGATTTCATGGAGGCGCTCCGTCAGCGGATCATCCCGCGTTCCGCGATCGGCGCCATCATGAAGGGAATAGATGTGGTGAAAAAGAATCCTCTTCTGGGTAGCGAACAAAACATCGCCTCGATCATGTCATATCTGGCTCCACACACGCGCCATTACGCGGAGGGCGGCTCTGTCGCCACGGCCTCACACAGTCAGGGAGCGGGATCATCCTCAACCCCTTTCAGCGGCGATACGGTGCGTATCGAAATCAACATGGGGGCAAAAAAGACCAGTGTGTTCGCCCAGCGCGATCAGGCGCGGGCGTTCGCCAACATGCTTAATGAAATTTCGCGTGGAGCCATCGCGTGAAAAAGCTTGGGGACCTTGTCCTGCCGAACCAACTTATCTGGGCGGACAAGTATGAGCCTTCTGGCTTGGCGCAGTCTGTCACGCGCACGCTTGGAGGGAATCCGGTAGTGTTCACAGCATCGCTCAAAGGCGGACGGCCCGTCACGCTGGAGGCGCGTAAAGGCGTATGTTGGTTCAACGCGGACGAAGTGGCGGCGATAAAACTTATGGCGGACGCGCCGGGTGCGGCATACGACCTTATCTGGGGAAACGAGATCATGACGGCGCTCTTTCGTCACCACGAACCGCCCGCCGTTCAACTGGAGCCGCTTTACCCGTTGATGGATGAATATCCCAAAGGCGGCCGGTCCCTTTTTCATGGAACCATAAAACTGATGACTCTTGAATAGGAGACCACGATGATAGCCGACGCGCAGATCAAATTTTATAAACCCTCCAATGTCTCCGACACGTCGCAAAACGGCGGACGAATGAGCCCTGACTCCGTCACGGACGGGTTAAAGAACAATGTATGGCCATCGGTGACAAAAGCGCAAAGGACAGCCGGTGTTACACAATACCGGAAGGTTTTCATCAAGGTTGAAAACAACGCCGATCCGAATGTCACGAAAAACCAGATAGCCCTAACACCATCGGTGTTCATAGCATTTCAAACACCGGGGCAGGATTGCGTATCAATCTTCCCGGCTACGCAGAACGACACGCAGGCGGATATTACCGGGGCGGAATCGCTTTACGGAACGGGGCTTCTTAACGCCGGGGTTGGGAGCGGAGCCACGCAAATAGTTGTGGGCACGGAAGGCACGGCGTTTAACCATTTCCGTAACGGGATGACTATCCGCATTCACAACATGTCCAGCCCCGATGACGCTACGGGAATCGTCTCGGAAATAACGCTGGCCACCTCCAACGCCGTATCGTGGAACGGCGACGTGGCCACACTCACGCTTTCGGCCCCGCTTGCGCAGTCCTGGCTGGCGGAGGAAACACGGAGCATAAATGGCGTTCCAACGCTGGTTAAAACCCGTGTTTGCGGCGTCATTAGACCGGCCGATATCCAGGCTGTTTATGATTCAACTGGGATATCCTCGGCTGGAGGGACATTCACTTTCAACGCCACAAACCTTCTTGTGGATCACACAGGCGGCATAGAACAGGCGTGGACACTCCAATTCACCTCGCCGACGCAATACGACGTCATCGGCGACACGTTGGGGAATATTGACTGGGGGAATATCACCAGCGACAAAATCCTGATGAACCCGGACTTTCCGGGAAACCCCTATTTTACGTTGCTGGCGGCGGGGTTTGGTGGGACATGGCAGATCGGCGACACGATCACGTTCACCACGCATCCATCGGCGTATCCGGTTTGGGAAAAACGGGTGGTTCCCGCCGCCTGCGCGGCGCTGTCCAGCGATGAGGTCATCATCGAAATGGAAATCGAAAGTGACTGACCGGATAACAGCCAGCTCAAGCGCCGAATTCGCCTCCGCCAAGGCGAAGGAACTGTCAACAAGATACACGTTCGCGCTGGAGGCGGACGCGAGCGGCAAAGAGTCTCTACGCCCATTTATCGCCAGCGAAGTTAACGGCGCCAGGACTACAACCAATGGAATTGCGCTTGTCCGCTTATACGCGGCCGTTCCAGCGCAGGTTTATGTGGTTGGGTCTTATGCGTTGGACGGGCTGGTTTCCCCCTCTGGCCAGCGAGTGGACGAAATTTACGAGGTTGTTGGATTTTCCGGCTCGAAGTCCGTTGCGCTGTCCAAAGGTTACGGCGTCGCCAGCGATGTTCAAGTCATCCGTTCCACCCTCTTTTTTAATAAAAGTGGACAGGCGACCTCTGTTCCCTCGCATTCCGGCCGTGGCCTTTTCGAGGCGGGCGAGGAGGTGTACGGGGCGCTGGTTGTGCGTTATACGGCGCCCTACTCGCTTTACCGGATCGAATACGGAGTCCCGGCTGACGCGCTTGACAAGGTTTTTGACCAGGGAATCCCCTTTGCGGATATCCTCCTGCCGCCGATTACCGCACTGGCTTTCGCTGACGGCGGATATGTGGCCACAACGGGCGTCACACGGCGAATCGGTAGCAGTAGCGCTGGAGTCACCAACAAGGAATGCGGACAGGAAAACGAGATAGAGCGCAAGACAAAGCGAATTCGGACGTATCACAAGGATGACGAGACAGGGGAGATAGACCAAAGCGTTTACACCGACCAGGACGTGCTATATGAAATCATCTCCCGTTGTTCCATTAGCGGCGAGAAACGCACGAAAAGGTTCAACATAAAACTGGAAAATAACCAGGTGGTGTTGCAATGACCGGGGCTTTGGTCTCCAGCCCGTTTGGGATAGTGGTTAACGTGAATTACGGCGGGTGCTGTGGCAAAACCGCCCTGAAGCAGAAAAGGCTCAAGCCAGACCATGTGTATGACGTTGTCCCCATATCATGGGGCGGTGGACATGGACTAGATTTAGCAAACCCAAACAAGCGGCTTTCCAAAGCTTATATAGCAGGCATCTCAAATGGCATTCGGTACACCATTGTTAAAAGGTTCTCGGACGGCTTTGTCGAACTCTACACGTCAGGGTACGCACAAGTAAAAGTTCTATATGACGATGGAACCACTTTCAGGTGGGAAAACCCAGCGTTTGCAGACGCCATATACACTCCTTTTGCGGCCTTGGCGGGAGTGGAAGAGTACGGCATATGCCAAATGAATTATAACGTGACGGCGTGGACTCGTAACAGGCTTACGGGTATTGGTTCCGCCGTTCATGAGCTTAGTATGCCTTTGGTAACTGCATACACCCCACCTCATTCAATTCACATAGATCATACTAATCCCGTCGGAGAACATTTTGTTTTTAACGTTAGCAAGACGGGTGGTTATAGAGGGTACACAAGAGGTGTTTCCATTTCTATTGACGACGACGTTTACACTTTTGGAGTGACTGCTGTTACGGTTTCGGATTTATGGACGCAAGCTCACACCATACAAGATTGGGTTACCTCAGGCGTTGTGGGTGGTGTCATTACGGACACACCGGGAATCATTACAGGATACAACGGAGGATCAGGTGATTCGATACCTTCTGGCGCTACAACTATTGCCTTTGGGGGGTATAACTGGGTTGGGCCGCCTTTTGCCACTGGAAGTTCTTTCTCCCAACATAGAATCAAAGCATGGTTTTGGGGCAATCCCAATCCTACGTTGAGCCACGGGCCGGTTTACAACTATAAATATAATTGGAATACCCATGCCGAGACCATCTTGCCACTAGGCCCACTGAATTTTTGTTTTTCTCCTAGAGGAGAAGTCGCTGTCGCTTCCACCCGGTTTGCCGGGAGTCTCACCACCGCATATAAAACAAAAAAAGTGGGTTTTAAGGTGGTGGACGGAGTCACCACCTCTGAAAAATGGTCTAAACACATTTACTGCCTGGTGGGGGGACAATTTACTGGGACTTACCCTAATATTACGCAGACAAGTTTTTCCAACGCCTTGTGGGAATTTAATACCGACACACTGAGCTGGACGTACTTGTGTGAGGTCTCGCATAATGTCGCGTCGCCCTACCATTGCCTCCTTATTGGCGACGGCAACTGCTTGATGGCTATCATTCAGAATGAAGCTAGAACGGCATCGGATTGTATCGTCATAACCACCCCCACTTAAGCATGAAAATACGACTTCTTTACTACATTTAAAGGAAAACACCTATGGCATATAAAAGCAAGTATCTTCAATCCCACGCTAACAGGGCGGCGTTCCTGACGGCGTTATGGCAACAGTTTACCGACATGGGCTGGACGTTACATGACAACATGGATGGTTCCAGCTATCGCATTTATTCCACGACAGGAAAAAACGCTGACAGGTTTCCCAACTACTTCAAGATAGACTTTTCCACCGCAAACACGGTAGCGGTCACTGCGTATCTTCACTGGAACGCCACAACCCACGCTGGAACGGCGGGTTCAAGCGCCACCGTCACCAGCGTCACCACTCAGGAGTCTACATTTTATAGCTTCATGTATGGAGACTTGGGCTTTCTGCTACTTGGAACCAAGCTTGTCACCACCTACTACACGATGCTACTCGGCGTTCTGTCCAACAAAAGATGGACGACGGAAACCACGATCACGGCAGGCATAGCCAGCGGTTCTAACGTATCTGTGCCTGTGACCAGCTCCGCCGGATTCCTGGTGGGCAAGTCCTACCAGATCGTTAGCAATAACGGTGAAGGGCGGGATTGGGTTACTGTGGGTTCTATCCCCGATGGGACACACCTAGTCATAAACACCATTTCGAGAACCTACACATCCGGATCCAAGATAGGCAACTTGCCGGAAATCTTTTTTGTGGCGAACGCTACTGGCGTATGCCAAAGCGCCATGCAGAACGACGTGGTAGGCACAGCGTCAGCGACGGCAAATACAACAGCCCTGTACCCGCCGCTTATCAACATGCACACGTTCCTCAACTATGATTGGCGCGGAGATCAGCAACATGTTTTGGCTCCTGTATTTGTGGCGGAAACGACATCCACCAAAGAGTCCCTGCTTGGATACATGGATACCGAGCTGATGCTATGCCCCACGGGATCACCCCCGGTTACAATCAGCCCCGAAGACGTGTACTGCATAACGCCGCGGGATGCTGGAACGTCAACTGGAACCAACTCCACCACCACTCTCAATGACGCTGGCAAAGCGTGGGCAACCAACGCCTACGCCAACAAGTACCTGGTCATCACAGGCGGCTCGGGGGCCGGACAGACGCGGAAAATAGCAAGCAACACGGCGACCGCCATCACGATTAACACCGCGTGGACGACGACCCCGGATGCTACATCCACGTACACCATATGCGACTCTGCTTACCGTATCATCGGCTCCATATCTCAAGTCCAGACCAACTGGGCGTATTGCGCGAAGGAAGATATTTAATGGCTTCGTTTAACGCAGTCGTGCAGGCATTAGACGTGAGTCTGGCTGGGGCTACGGTATCCGTTCCCCGGAGCACGGCGACGGGGTTTGATGGCGCGTTTCTTAGCGCGGCGGATGTAATCGGCGCGGCTAAAAATTCCCATCACCCTTTCGTGTCGTCAGGCGGCAACACAACACCTTCGGGCCACGTGGCCATAAGGGTGGGGTTATTTGGAAGAATATAAGGAGGAAACATGAACAGGTTTTTACTAGCGTTATTGGCATTTGTGGTTTTATCGGCGTCTCCGGCTTTCCCATCCACCACGGCGGTCATCCCGTGGGAAGGCGCCGTGAAGTTACTTGACTTGCAAACAGGCAAAGCGGCCATCGAGGACATTACGGTCAAACTGTTTACGAGCAACACAGCGCCTCAGCGATACCAGACCGCTTCGGATTACACTGTGATGACGGGTCAGGGCTACGTTGACAAAACCATAACCGCTGTGACATGGAGTTCCGCCGTTGTCAAAGGCTCGACTTTGTGGGTGGGCACCACTGCGAAATCTTCGGGCGACATCGTGCGCCCAACTAACGCCAATGACAACGGGCATTACTACCAATGCACTACGGCGGGGACTACGGCAGGATCGGAACCCACATGGCCCACAGGGTCGGGATCAACGGTAAACGATGGTTCTGTGGTTTGGACAGAACAGGGAAACAACGGGGCAAAGGCCACGTATCCCCAGCTATCATGGGTGTTCACTGCTGGCGGCCCCACCACTATATACGGCGTCCTATACATAGGAGCCACTAGCGGTGTTCTGTACAAGGTCGAGCGGTGGAACACGGGTATAACCGTCGAATTTGCGAATGATGAAATTAGACTCAACCCGATTTTAGAACTCCGGTAGTGTCCGTCTTCACCGGGGTCATACTATCGTATGTCCCCTACGAATCTACCGTCACCACAGTAGTGGGGGATGGCTCTGTCATCCTCGATGGCGGAGCTACACCCCAAAGCCCTGTTACTGTCCAAGGCGGCGGAGATGTCATTGTTGGCGGCGATTCGCCAGCGACATCTCCTTATACGGTGGACGGTTCCGGGACGGTAGATATAGGAGGAGATTCGCCAGCGTTCGTTCCCAAGGTTGTGGATGGCGCAGGCGAGGTAATTGTTGACGGGGCTTCCACTACGGCATCAAAAACCATTACTACAGTGGATGGGGCTGGAACCGTCGAAAGTGGAGGCGTAAGCGTTCCCTCCATCCCTTATGAGATGGATGGCGCGGGGGACGTGACGGTGGGCGGGGATAGCGCCGCTGGCGGGTCAACCCGCGTGACTGTTGATGGCGCTGGCTCCCTCGATGTGGAAGGAATATCCGATCACACTTTCCGTCGGCGATTTTACGCCAGGGGATTTCTCCGCCAGCCGTGCCCAATGAATCCATCCGTCACACTGAGGCAAAGCTGGCGGGTCGGCGGGTTTGCAAACTCGGCTCTGACCCAGCTTTTTTCCATGTCCGCAGGTAGCTCCCTTGCCCAGCCATACTCGGCAAAAACAAGAGCCGCGCTACGGCAATCATACGGCTTTACGACCAAGGCCAAATCGGCTCTCGTGCAAGTGTGGGAGATTGCCGCAAACAATCACGCAAGGGCAACGTTATCGCAACCCTACGCCATGCCAGCCGGAGCATGTTTGGCGCAGAGATCCGCGATAAACCACGCAGTGAACGGGCGATTAAAGGCGTCTTGGGGTTTCTCTGAACCGGTCAGCAAAGCATTGCGCCAGCCATACAGCATAAACACCCGCGCCCGATCGAGGGCGACGCTTCGGCAGGGTTATTCGCTTGAGGCTCCACAGACCATCAACATCACGGGTAATCCTTCGATCACCTTCAAAGGCCGACTTGTCCCCGTTCTGTCCGCCTCGATATCGAGAGACTCCGGATCGTACGCATGGACGGCCTCCATTGCCGTGGGCAAACCAGGCGATTACGCGCAGATGAAACAGGATGAAGAATTCACGTTCAACCTTTATGGCGAGACCTTCAATTTGATCGTGGATAACAAACGGAAGGATAGGTTATCTCCCGAAACAATCTCGATGATTATTTCCGGAATAAGTCCCTGCGCCAAACATGCGGCGCCCCGCGCATTGCCAGTCACCAAAACGTGGGGCGCGGTGATGGCGAAGGACGCCGCCGAAGAAGCGTTGGGTGAAGCCATTGATTGGCAGATAGTGGATTGGATGATCCCAGCAGGCAAGCTTGCAGTTACCGACTCGTCTCCAATGGCCGTTGCGCAAATGATAGCGGCGGCCGCTGGCGGGATAATTCAATCGAACCCGGACGGTTCACTCACTGCCCGATACAAATATCCTGTAAGCGTTCCTGCGTGGAATACAACTGCGCCGGATTGTGCGTTGACCGATGACCTGGATATTATCGGGTCGGCGGAACTTTATCCTGCCAGCGAGAACATCAACCGTCTTACCATCGGAGACTTTGGGATAAACGGTTCTTTAAGCTCCGACAAAATGGAATATGAAGCAGACGAAAGTGGGCATTCCGGCGCGCTCCGGGTTTACCCTTCGCCGTGGAGAAGCTCATTTATCGTTGTGCATACAGGAGACTCTGGAGTTGGGTTAGCGCTCATCGGTGAAGTTGCGCGGACGATCGAAAAAGAAGTTGTGGAATTTCGGGCAGGGGCAGGGAACACGAGATATCCGGTTTTTTCGATCGTGTCGAGCCGTTGGGTTCATGCTTCTTTGGGGCAAATGTCTTTTGTTCTCGATGACACAGGGCTTTCAGCGGAGAGCCAGGGAAACCATTCTGGATATGGACTGGCGGAGATCACCTACAAGACGAGGTCATTTGACTGGCGCGTCTCTAACAACAGGGATGAAAGCACACAGTTTCTTATGGTGGAAATATAATGCCGGAACAGATCACCGCATCGCTGGTAATCGCGTTTGGTTTAAGCGGATCGCCGGGGAATCCGGCCAACGCCAACAGAACCCTTTCTATAGAACTTGATTCCCGCGCGGAAGGGTACAACAAAGGTAAGTCATCATTCGCGCCGGGGGAATACGCTTACTTCCTGGTGTTTGCCAGCCAAGGACTAAGCGTGGATGTTGTGGCGTCTGCGGGGCAGGTATCGTTCGTGGGCAACGTGGTTATTGAAAAAACGGAAACAGTGACTTTCGCGGGATCGAATATGGCCACATTGAGCGCTCCGCCCCAGAACATAAAATCTGTTTCGTGGATGGGAAATAACCTTGGAGGTGTCTCTTTGGGCACTGATAAAGTGACGCTGACAGCTTCTGGTGGCGGCGCGGGAAAAATCGGCGTGGCCGAAATAACGTATTCGGCGGTGGCTAAGGTCTATGGATTGGGGAGTCCTGTCAAAGTGTCCGGCCACGATAACTTTACGATAGCCGTATTGGCCACTGGCGCATGACTTCAATAACGGTTGTAAGAGGGGATGGAGACCGGCGCGGAGCCGATATCATGGACTCCCTTATTACTTCAACGGCGGTGGCTTTGGCGCGTGGGCGGAACGAGTTGGATGGCCGCAGTGGCCTTCAGGAAGTGGACTTAACCATACATTTCCGTGTGGGATTGCGTGACGGGCAATTAATCGAGGTGAGTGACAGTTTAATGGGGGATGTTTGGCGTGGAATAATAAGCTCCGTCGAACACCGTTTTGATGGGCGACAGGCCTTAACGCTTTTGAGAGTCGAACGTCAATGAGTTTGCTAGAAAACACCCGGCAGAAAATCACCAGAAAAGGCGAAAGTTTTGGGATCATTCAGACGATAACGAATGGACAGGTAGGAGTGGCCACCGATCGCGGATTGGAATACTATCCGGCTCCGGTCGGCGTATTTTTAGGCGACAGAGTGACTATAGCAGAAGGTCGTGTGATTAAGGGTGGAACTGGGAACCGCATCTACTATGTATAGGCCGTTTAAGGATGAATTAAACGGTGTCAAAAGGGGGTTTTTTGAAGTGGGAGTCATGCTGGGTGGAACGGTTGAAATTTTGGTATCGAAGCGAAAGATGAGCGAAAGTTTACGTTATGGCTTATCCACAATTGCAAATCAAGTGTCCAAAAGTTACAAATCAAGTGTCCGCTTACAGCTAGGCGCCATGAATTTGACGAGCCTCTTCAAATTTCCAATATTAATGGCGGAA